>NZ_MJGT01000047.1:0-216156 GCF_001864975.1 Curtobacterium sp. MMLR14_002 | reverse complement strand
GGAGGGGCGGGGGTACCCGATCCCGCCCCTCCCGCCCGTCGATCAGCCCGCGCCGTGCGGCGCAGGGCGCTCCACCCGACCCGGAACTGGTGAAGTCCTCAACGGCGCAGGGTGTCGCGCGCCAGGACGGCGAAGTCGCGCAGGAGGTCGAGTTCCACGGTGCCCGCATCGCGTGGAGCGGGGTCGAACACGCAGACCGCACCGACGCGGGTGCCGTCCAGGTCCTCCAACGGATGCCCCGCGTAGAAGCGGATCCGTCCCCGCCGTGCGACCTGCGGACGGCTCCGGTCCCATGCGTCCTCGATGACCGTCGGTCCCGAGCGCAGCACGGTCGAACGGCAGAAGGAGTCCTGCAGCGCTCCCGTCCCGCGTGGGAACCACACGCTCGCCGCGGACCACTGCCGTCCCAGCGGCAGGAACGTGATCGCAGCCCCTCTCGTGCGGAAGAGTTCCGTCATCTGCTGCACCATCCGGTCGAGGGCGGCGTCGGCCGGTGCGTCGACGACACCCAGGCGACGGATCGCGTCGTACCGGTCCTGCACACGCTGCGGCGTCGACCGGAGCCACTGCGGGCTGCCGGCTCGGGCACGTTGCTGCTCGATCAACAGGTGCACGACCTCGACGAACAGCGGCGGGGTGCACGTGATCACGTCCGTGTCCACGCCGAGCACGACCAGGTCTCGTCGCGCCTGCTGCAGTGCGGTCACGAGCGCGGACTGGTCCTCCTCGTGCGCCAACGCGAGCACGATCTCCGTGGTCGGCGCGAGGAGCGGTCGGAGCTGATCGACCAGGACGAGCGCTTCCTCGGCGGCACCGACGACCGCGGTGCTCGTCGTGCGGCTGTGGACGACGCTGCCGGACAGGCAGACCACCACCACGTCGTAGTTGGCGACGTGGAGACCGCTCCCGGCCGAGACCAGCGTCTGGCCGGACCAGCTCGACCACGGCACCGCGGTGACGTCCACACCACGTCCGGACCGTGCAGCCACGTTCTCCGCCATCGTCCGCGCGGCGTCGGGCAGCGACACTCCGGGCGCGAAGACCGCATCGCCGAACACGAGGATCCGGTCCGAGTCCGCGCCGCTCGCCGACGCTGTGACGATGCGCGGCGTGAACGAACGGTCGGGCAGTCGTGGGGCTTCCAGCATGGTCATCGTCAACCTCCTTGTTCGACGCAGCTGCTCCTGGACTGCTCTGGTTTCCGGGAGCCCGACGGGTGCGCGCCGGCTGGACACGACCGTAGACAGGCCGGAAGACCACACGCCATCCGTTGCGCGCGGAGTCACCGTCGATCCGCGCGGGATCGTGTCCGGTGGACGTGGGCGCGGCCGGTAGAGTCGCGCCATGACCGGGGCAGCGACGGAGATGTTCGCCTCGCATCGACTCGCCGACAGCACCACCGTCGACGAGGCCGCGGCCGTGCTCAGTGAGGTGTTCCTCCCGGTGCAGGCCACCCCGTCCGAACCCGTCCCAGGTCTGCGCATGCACCTGAACGCGCTCACGGCCGGTCGGATCACGTTCGGCTACATGCGCTTCCGCGAGGCCGTCCTGATACGCACCGCGGAACCCGTCGACTACCACCTCGACATCCCCGTACGGTCGCAGATGACCATGCGTGCCGCCCGGGGCACGCAGTTCCGGGGGACCGAGCAGACCGCCGGGGTCTTCATGCCGGGCAGACCCGTGGAACTCGACTGCAGCGACTGGTTCGCGCAGGTCGCCATCATGATCCCGCACGGCGACCTGCAGACCGAGCTGGAGCTCCTGCTGGACGCACCGGCCTCGACACCGCTCGAGTTCCAGACCGAGTTCGACCTCACCACCGACGGAGGCCGCGCCGTCTCACAGGCCGTCCGGCTCGTCGACGAAAGCTCTCGGCGGACGCCAGGCGTCCTCGCACACCCACTCGCGATCCGCAGCCTCGAGCAGGTGTTCCTGCACAGCCTGCTGCTCGGGCAGCCGCACAACCACTCCACGGCGCTCCACACGCCGCAAGGAAGATCCGGCCCCCGGTCGGTCTCCCGCGCCGTTGAACTCCTCCGCCACGACCCGGCGCAGCCGTGGACGGTGGGAACGCTCGCGTCCGCCGTCTCGACGAGCGTCCGCAGCCTCCAGGAAGCCTTCCGACGAGAACTCGACACCACGCCGACGGCCTACCTGCGGCGGCTCCGGTTGGAGCGGGCCCGCGAGGACCTCATCACCGCCCGCTCGGACAGCGTCACCGTGTCCGAGGTCGCCGCTCGCTGGGGCTTCCTGCACATCAGTCGCTTCGCCAGCGCCTACGCCGAACGGTTCGGCGAGCTGCCATCCACCACGATGCGGCGCACAAGACGCCCGCAAGGGCATCTGGAGCCGACGCAGGAGCCGGCGGGCTGAGGCTCCGCTGACTGGGCCCGATCCTCGCTCGGCAGCCACGCAGCCACGCAGCCACGGCGCGGAGTCGTGCGCTCAGGAGAGTGCACCGCATCTGCGCCGAGGCCACTCCCCCCGAACGAAGAAAACCCCCGCATGCACGGGGGTCTTCTGTGGCGGGCGATTCACGTATCTCCATCCTTCCGGGTAACCGTAGGGTTCGACGGGTTGCGAGGATGCGGTCGTTTCCTCCGGCTCTTCCTGCATTTTCCTCCGGTTGAACGAATCGGCTGGTCAAGGCCGTTTCGCCTTGAGTGACACGGTTTGTCCTCGTGGTGTGCAGGTTGACACCAGCCTGGGACTCCCGATGGCGTGTATGGCGACCGTCGTGTCTTTTTCTCCATCGTCTCGTGGCGCCGGTACTGAGCGTCCGTTGCAGCCCGTGGGCCTGAGCAGGCCCCTCCAACTCCGTGACCAGATATGCGATGACGCTACCAATCAGGTTCACGCTGAGCGACGCCTCCGCGAAGGACAACTCGACCAGTGCGTGCTGGCCATGCCGAGGAAGAACTTCCAATGTTGCGTAAGGTTGACGGACTTGTGCTAACTTCTGAGTATGGCTGAGTTCGACGACTACTTGACGATCGCCCAAGCTGCGGCATTCGTGGGCGTCTCCGCCGCGACGCTTCGACGATGGGACGCGGCTGGGACGCTGGCGGCGGTGCGACGTCCCGGGAGCAAGTACCGCTACTACCGCATCGCGGACCTGGAACCCTTCCGACTCGAGTACGGGTCGGCGGCGAGCGGGAAGGACACCGTCGCCGGGTTCTTCCACAACGCTGAATCGAACATCAACGGCAACGCACGTCTGCGCGAACCGCAAGTCGAAGCGCACCGTGCCGCCATGGAGCACTTCGCCACGTCGAACTCGCCGGCGATCATTCAACTGCCAGTGGGCTGCGGCAAGACCGGTGTCGCGGCGTTGCTGCCGTTCGGCTTGTCCCAGCAGCGGACGCTGGTCATCGCGCCGAACCGCACGATCCGAGAAGGCCTGTACGCAGATCTCAGCATCTCGAACGCCTCATGCTTCTGGAAGCGTGCCGGCGTCCTGGACAGCTTCACCGCGGGACCGTTCACCGCGCTGGTGGACGGACCCAAGGCGAACCTCGACGACTGCGTCAACAGCCACATCGTCGTTGCGAACATCCAGCAGCTCGCCGGCAACGCCGACCGCTGGCTGTCGCAGTTCCCCCAGGATTTTTTCGACCTCGTGATCATCGACGAAGGACACCACAACGCAGCGGAGAGCTGGCAGCGTGTGATCCGCGCGTTCCCGAACGCCCGAGTGGTCAGCTTGACGGCAACGCCGTTCCGCGCGGACAACAAGGACCTCCTCGGTGACGTCATCTACCGGTACCCGTTCTCGTTGGCGATGATGAACGGCTTCATCAAGCACATCGTCTCAGCGTCGGCGTACCCGTCAGAGATCACGTTCACCAGCAACGGCAGCGACGACACGTACACGCTGGAACAGATCCTCGAACTGAACGAGGAAGCGTGGTTCCGACGAGGCGTCGCGCTCTCCGACGAATGCAACCGCCACATCGCAGCGAAGGCGATCGAGAAGCTCCAGCAGCTTCGATCAGCGACAGGGTTCCCTCACCAGATCGCAGCATCCGCGATGTCCATCGACCACGCCGACCAAGTGCGCGCCATCTTCCAGGAAGCCGGGCTGCAGGCCGAGGTCATCCACTCCGGCTTGGACAACGCCAAGGTCGCCGCCGTCCTGGCGAAGCTGCGAAACAATCAGATCGACGTCATCGTGCAGGTTCAGATGCTCGGAGAGGGCTTCGACCACCCGCCGTTGAGCGTCGCCGCCATCTTCCGGCCGTACCGTTCTCTGTCGCCGTACATCCAGTTCGTCGGCCGGATCATGCGCACCGTGGAGCAGAACGCCCCCGGTAGCCCGAACAACGAGGGGTTCGTTGTCTCGCACGTGGGGCTCAACAACGAGCAGCAGTGGGACGACTTCCGAGAGCTCGACCGCCCCGACCAGGAGATGGTCCGGGGGTGGACAGGCGGCGATGGCGGGGCCGGCGCCTCATCCCCTCGCGGCGTCGACGAGGAGTCATTCACCCAACGGTTCGACGTCCCGGTAGCTGCTGGCGAGCAGCTCAGTCACTTCGTCAACAAGTCCTTTATCGACCCTGCCGAGGATGCCGTCATCGAGCAGATGCTCAACCAGCCGGGCCCCGGCGGTTTCACCTTCCGTGAGCTTGGCGTCACCGCCGAACAGCTCCGCGCCCGGTACGCGGATCGGTCCACCAGGGACGAATCTCCCGCACCAGAGGTTCCCGTCCAACCGCAGGTGCAGCGTCAGTCGCTGCGCGAGCGTGTCGCGTCCCGGTCCCGCACCGTTGCGAACCGGGTTCTCATCAACCTCGGTGAGCCGCGCGCCGCGTTCAGCATCGCCAAGGCGATGAAGCTCCGCCCCATGGACAACGCGAAGGCCATCACGGTGCTGATGAACCGCGAGATCAACAGGTTCGTTGGAAGGACACCGAACTCGCGCGCGGACTGGACTCTCGACGAACTTGAGACCGCGTACGCGTCGCTCGATGAAATCGGCGACGAACTCGATGAGCGCATCGCTCAACAACTGGAGAAGTAAATGCCTGCAGTGAAGAACGTCCTGAAGCACGTCAGCACAGAAACAGCTGGCCGGAAGCGGAAGTGCTGGCGCAACAACACGCACGTCATCACGAAGGGCGAACTGTGCCTCGTGGTCGTCGAGGGCCCCATGGACACGACCACGTACTGCGCTGAATGCGCCCGTCCGATGCTCGAACGCGCGCAGCAGGAACTCGCCGCCATCACCGCGCAGTTCGTGGAGTAAGACCGGAGGAACGAGTAGCGCGGCCGACGATACGACTGCGGCTTCTCTTGAGCGCCTCACTAGCCAGATCGGCGCAACTGAACGGGTCAGCGCAACGAGTACTCACCGATTTCTTCGAGTCCCTGCATCCGGCGAACCGACACAACGTGCTCCGCGATGTCCGGAACTCCGCCGATGACCGCGAGTTCGACAATCGCGTTAACCGAGCCGCGGGCACGTCGCCGAGCCGCGTAGTCGTAGTCAGCGATCGGCAGGAACGTCTCCGAACCGCGAGGTGTCGCGTTCGGGTACAGGGCAGCGCCTGAATTGATAGGCGAGAGTCGAACACGCTCCCCCGCCGACTCCAGCAGACTCCTCGTGTCCACCGTCAAAACGTCTTGGATACTGTTTCGATACCGGCGTGCTGTCAACAAACCGGCGAGCTTGTTTGGGTGGAGCCAAAAGAAGACCCGCTCGTTGAGGATGTCCAGCCATCCCTCCACCGAAACGTCGATGAGTTTCGGCTCCAAGTGCGTCAAGTTGAGCGGCCCCTGGTCGCGGACCACGACGTCGCCGAGCTGCGGATGCGGGATGCGAACTGACGTTGCACGCCGCTGGTCGAGCAGCTCCGACATCTCCTCCTGGCGCAGGTTCGACGTCTTCACGATGGTTCGCGTCGGGAGGAGCCCGTGCTCTGCTATGGCCGGCCAGCTGCCTGCCTCAGCCATGTGGAACAGCTGCGGATGCAGCTCGATGAGATGGTCAAGATCCATAGGGTTACCACTCTCTTCGGTCAATCAAGGCGCGGTTATCGAATCCCGTCGCGATCAACGACACCGGGGCGCCCCCGACCCGAGACACTTCCTCGACGAACCGGATGGTCTCGTCCGTCAGCTGGTCGAACCGTCGAGCGTGCAGGTTCTCAGCGCTGAGGTAGTCGGCGAAGGTCAACGCGATGTCGGTGGCGCCGTTCAGTTCGGAGGCACGACGCAGAAGGTCCCAGTCGAACTCCGCGACCCGTCGTTTGCTGCCGGTGACGGATCCTCGCTCGGTGTCACGCAGTTCTTCTTCGTTGAGGCCGGAACGCTCCGCGATATCGCTCCAGTCGATCTCCGCACCCATGACACCTGACGTTGCGGCGGATGCCGGTGGGTCACCGACCCGGATGGGGTAGGTGCGCACCACCATGACGACTTTGCGGAGCCGGTGCGGGCCGATGCCAGCCTCGGACAGGCATGCAGCGGTTGTCGTGTCCCGGCTCGTCACCCAGGGGTAGAAGCCGTGGAACAGGCTCAGAAGCGTGCCCTGCGTTCCCTCAAGCATGACCTTCTTGCCATCGCGGAACGCCGCCTCGAGGATGTCTGCCGTGGAACGGACGTACGCGCTGAGTTCCATGACGTCCCCGGCGAGCCGAACGTTTGGGTCTGCCCCGCCGTGCCGTCCCATGATGCGACGTGCCGCGGCCGCTCCTCCACCTTTTCCGGTCGACGCGATGGTCTTGACCAGCTCGGCTTCCTTCTCGAGGTCCTCAGGTTCGATGATCATCGCCTGCGGGTCGATCGACAGCCGCTCAGCGTCAACGGAACAGTCCGCGATTTCCTGCGTCAGCACCTTCAGGTCCAGGGTCGCACCCGGTCCGATAACGAGCTTCGCGCGCGGGTTTCCAAGCGTTCCTGAAGGCAGGAGCCGATGGGTGTACGGCGGAGTTGTCGGGACCTTGTGACCCGCGTTCGGGCCGCCGACTCTCAGCAGCAGGTCGTACTCGTTCGCGAGGTGGTAGGCGATGTTGCCCTTTCCCTCGCTGCCGTACTGACCACCGATGAAGACATCGACCAAGCGGTCCGCATGCGAGGGGTAGAGGCTCAACGCTGCCGTCGCTCGCGCGAGTACATCCAGTTCGGAACACCGGTGGGTGTCGATGGTGATGTCCGCATCGCCGGTGAGCGTGACGACGTTCGCTTCGGTTGGATCTTCGGCAACGTCCTGATAGCTGCTGAGCTCAGCGAAGCCGCTGTCGTGACGGTTCTGGTATCGCTGCGTGAGCACGGCTTCCGGAGCGTGCACGTGAATGTGGGTCACGGCTGCGGGGAACACTTCCCGCAGCGCATCAACCTGGCGGAGCGTGCGAACAGCATCCACGATGAGAAGCGCCCCGCGCGCTCCTCCCCCAGCCACGAACTTCGCGACCTGGTCGGCGACCCACCGCTCGTCAGTGTCCCGGTCGAGCTGTTCGCCGAACTTCTGCATCGCACGACGTTCGGGTTCCAAGACGACGCCCAAGTCGACCGCCGCATCCGCCATCAGGTCCTGCGTTCGGATGTGCACGGCGTTGAACTTCGTCGCCAGCTTGCGCGCCAGGGTCGTCTTCCCAGATCCGACCGGCCCGCTGAGAGCAACGATCCGTGGTTCGACCTGCACGTCAGCGTCGTCCGGGTCGGGAAGTATCGCACTCACCTCAAACCCCCTGGCGTTCCGGCCGGGAGGGTGTGCACCACGACCGGGACCCCCTCCTGCACCAAGTTGGCGCTGAGCAACTCTTCCACTCTGTCCCATCGCCCACTGGCTCGGCCTGCCCCCAACCGGGGTACGTGCACGACTGCATCGGCCCGTGTCGCCTCGACACGGAGCTGCTTGAGGGACATGTCCAGGGCGTCGTAGTGGAGCCGGTCAGTGGAGCCGCGACCAAACCCGGACTGCACCACAAGGCTTGCCACTCCAGTTGGGCGGCCGCCAACATCGCGGCTGACGTAATGCATGGACCCAAGCTGCAGATGATCCGGATGAGCCAACGTCCACGACCGGTATGCCCCCGCGAAGTCGGGGAACGCCCGTCCGAGGGCACCAGCGACCCCGAAACGAGCCCAACCGCGCATCGCGTCGGAGACGACGTGGGCAAACACAACCGGCGCATCCCCGTCAACGTCGAGGAGATCCCCCGTGACGAACGACAGGTTCGGTTCCGTTCGCCGCGTATCAGCCGGTTCGATGAGGGCGAGCACGCGAGGCCACCGTTGTCCCGGGTACGGCGGCGCGCCAACCGCCTGAACGTAGAAGGCGTCACCACCAATAGTGGCGTCGCCACGGCTGGTTTGCCCCACCGCGGTGCAGGCGAGCACCGGTGCGACGTCAGCGAGCGTCGCGCCGTGAAAAAACCCGGGTAGCTTCGCCGCCGCCGATTCCGAGCGCACCACATAGTCAACGCGGACGCTGGTGTCACTGCCATCGCCGGGGCGTGACGCTGCAACCAGTACGAGCGGCCGGGGAGTTGCGCTGGTCACCCGGCGAAGCATCGCCTCCGTCGAAACGTCCCATCGACGTCGGACCTCCATGAGGAAGTCGATGTCCGGATCGACGTTCAAGATTCCTTGGACGGCACGCTCGGGGAGCAGCAGTTCCGCTGCAATGACATCGCAGACGAGTTCCAGCTCCCAATCATCCGTGGCACTTGCGGTGTCTACTGCGCCGGATGGAGTTCGATGTCGGAGCTGCTCGGCGGCATCGGGGAACACGGCATGAGCCAGTTCATGGGCGATGCTGAAACGGAGCCGCCCCCGAGGACGGTTCGGGTTGTAGTGAATCGTCAGCCCGGTGTCGTCTGCAGAGAGCTGCGCGTCGGTAAGATCGGGCCGTGCGCGGAGCTGGATCCCCTTTTCGGCGGCGAAGGCGAACACGTCCAACGGCGGCCCTGCGACCCCGAGCCGCTCAGCTTCGGCGAGGAGCTGCGCGGCGGCGTCGCTCGCGGCCTGCAGCGGATCTCGCCCTGCGGCCATCGCACGCACAGACTCATTCGTCCACTGCCGTTGGTTCACGGCCTCACTTTAGGTGGAAACGATGGCGCGTCGGCAAGTATTCAGTCGAGGAAGAGCGGCGGCTGGTCGAGGAGAACGCGGCGGACATCTGGCGCCACGTACGACGGCGGTTTGAGAACCTTCCCGTCCTCGCGGAGCAGCGGTTCGCCGTCGGGTCCGAGCTTGCTCATGTTCGCGCGGTGCACTTCGCGGAGGACAGCGTCCAAATCGATGCCATACGTGAGCGCTGCACCGTACGCGACGTACACGATGTCGCCGAGCGCGTCAGCTACGGCAACGACGTCTTGACGGACGACAGCGGCCTTGAACTCTTCGAATTCTTCTCGGAGCAGCTCCACGCGCAACGCGCCGAGATCCGTGTCGACCTGCTGCTGCGGGGTGCGTTTCAGGGGCAGGTCGAAGGACATGTGGAACTCGGCGACAGACTGCATCGCGCGACTCACGCCGTTGCTGCGCTTCGGGCGGCGGGTGATCAGCTTCGGCGGGAGGCCGAGATCAAACTCGAGCTGCTTCGCCGGCGCTGTCGGGTCAGCCTCCGCGACGAGTTCGAGTGCCAGTCCCATGGGAGAATCATCCCACAGCGATGTCGGCCGTGAGCTCCTCATCCCTCCGAGTCGGGGGTAGCGCCGGGCACCAACTCCGTGTCCCCGCAGCTGGTGCTCCCACCAGCCTTGGGACCGCTGAGCTGACACAGGGACGGTAGCGCAGGCACACAGCGTCACGCTGCGACCCAGTGTCGTCAGCTGTGTACGCGGCGACCGAACTTACTGTCGCGCAAAAGGAGTTGCAGGGCGAGCCGGGGTCCGGCCGGGCGGCCTTCGGGTGCTCGCACCCGTCGTATCTCGGCGGCTACTGCGGGACTCGCGCATCCGTGCTGTGCAGGTAGGCGAGGTCGTTTAGGAGATGTACGACCGAGCCGCTGGGGTTGTGGTTGTCGACCAGCGATGCCACGCCGTATACGGAGTCGCGCGTGAACCGGCCGTCCCCGACCAGTCGCTCCTCCGCAAAGCCGGACTCCATTAGTTTCAAGGCATATCCCTCGGCATCGTCGGACCCTGCGGCTCGGTAGAGCCCGACAAGCGACGCCTCCAATTCCGATGTTTCGGTGTGCTTACCGAATCCCGCGTCAGCCCAGATCGCATTAGCTAGTTCGGGCATGACGTGTTCGTAGAAGTCGGACGCACCGGCCTCGTGGTTCATCCAAGCTGTAACTGCTCGAAAGTGCAGAGCGAGCTGGGGGTACCGAACCCACAGCTGCAGCACGGAGGGAAAACGGGTCTCGGAATAAGGGTGGGTTGCCAGCGGTGTTTGCAACCGCGTCTCTTTACCCCTGAACGTGTACTTATGCTTGGCAGCATCATCATCGGGCGTCTGTCCGCTATTGAGCCAGCACGCAAGGTCCGCGGGAGAGCTAAACACCGCGTTGTCGTTCAACCGGCCGAAGAGGAACGTCGGAACGCCGCTGGCGGTGCCAGATACCCACCCTCGGACCGTGCCAACGCTGAGGAGATCTGTGGGTGCGCTCTTTACCTGGACATGAGTGCTTCGCCCAGACAGGGACCAGGAAGCATGCCCCGCTGTAGACGACCGCAGGAAAAGCCCCGCGGGTACGTGGCAGTGCAGGTCCCATCCAGTGTCGGAAGCAGTCAACACGTTGATGGCGACACCGTGCTCGAGGAGGAGCTCGGTTACCTTCAACTCCCAGAGATCGCCGGTTACGTTGCTGCCGCTCCGCTTCGCCATGCCTGAACAATCGCATGTTGATGCGTCCTGGGCGAGGAGCACAACTTCGGGTTCCCTGCCGAGGCGGTTCAGGTCGTCTTCGGCGATCCGCTCCTCGGGTCCGCCGCGAGCTGGATGCCGTTCGCTCGGCACGCCGGGATTCTGAGAGGTCTGGCCCTACGAGGGCATCCGGGTGGGGCCGACTCGGTAGGAAGCGGATCCGGTCCGCTTCCGCCACGAACAACGGACGATTGGACAGCCGAACGACACCGGTACGACCCCGACTAACTGAAGGGTCGGGCGCTGATTGGGTTCATGCTGAGCTGTGCGTGGAGGGTCGCCGCCGAGGCATCGGCCGCTTTGCTGGCAGCCGAGCGGCCTTGCGGCTGTCCTGCGTGTATGTGCATCGTGGGTAACCAGCGCAGCCAAGGAACTCCCCGTTTCTGCCGGATCGCGGCACGAGGAATCGGCGGTCGCATCGCGGGCAGACCTCCGACGAGGTTTTCGCCCCGTCTGCCGCTTCGAGGGTGAGGTGCCCCTCGTGCGCGAGTTCCAGGATGAACGGCGACTCGCGGCCAGTCGTCATCAGGAGGAGCACTTGTCGTCGAGCGCGCGTCAGCGCCACGTAGAACAGCCGCCGTTCCTCGGCGAACGGGTACGGGTCAGGATCCGCCATTGCCGCGTGCAGGATCGGGTCATCCTCGATGGTGCTGGGGAACGCTTTTCGATCCATGCCGACGATCAGGACGTAGTCTGCTTCTTTTCCCTTCGACGCGTGCACGGTGTTGTACTCGACGCTCAGATGCCGATAGCGGTACCGGAGCGCCTGCTCGAGGTTCTCTTTGACTGCGCGATACCGCCCGAGTATCAGCACGGTGGCCGGCCCGTCGAGGCTTCGATCAATCTCCTGCAGCTGAGCACCCGCAACGTTGTCGTAGTCGGATCGTCTCCGTACGCTGACCGCTCGCAGCGCCGGGCCGCTGGCGGTTGCTGCGGAGCGCATCCGCTTCTCGATCTGCCTCGGGTTCCGCATCACGAAGGCGCCGGCGATGTCGCAGAGAGCTTGCGGCGATCGGAACGTCCTGCTCAGGTACACCGTCGAGCCGGGGCCAAACCGTCCTTCGAAGTTCGTCATGACGTTGAGGTCCGCGCCGGCGAAACGATTCACGGACTGCCAGTCGTCACCGACGGCGTAGAGGAACGAGCCGGGGGTCGCCACGAGCGCGCGGACGAGGGCAGCACGTGCGACGCTCGTGTCCTGCATCTCGTCCACCATGACGACGCGGTACGGGCTGCTCCAGCGTCCGGAGGTGACGTGATCGGTGGCCATGTTCAGCATGTCCTCGAAGTCGATCTGTCCGTGCGCTCGCAGTCTCCGATCCCACGCGTCGAGAACAGTCGCGTACAGCCGCAGGAACAGCCGCGACCGCAGGGACTGTCCCGCGCCCCGCTGCAGCTGGTCCGCCTCCAGCCGGTTGCCCTTCGCGTGCCCCATGAACGTTCGCAGCAGCTGAATGAACTCCTTGTCAGAGATCGGTGGTTCGCCGACGGCTTCGCGGTACGGGTTCTCCTCGAGAACAAGGCCCCGAGATCCGAGTTCGTGACGGAGATGTTCGAATGCCGAGCCGTCGCGAATCGACGCTGAGGTCGTCTCGATGAGTGAGGTGTGATGCTGTTGATGGGTGGTCCTACGCCACGCCATGCTCGCTTCGTACCCGTCGAAGTGTGGCGGCGCGTTCCCGTCGGCGCCGATCGCCCAGTGCTCATGCCAGGTGTCGATATCTGGGTAGTAGAAGTCAGGCTGGTACTGCCGGTGGTGGGCATCGGCGACATCGTGCTCGTACGGACGCTCGTACTCGTATCGGACACCGTTGATGAACAGCCAATTGGCGATCATCACCTCCTCGTGACTGCGGACGTCCTCACCTCCGAGGGTCCGATACTCGTCATGCCTGGTTACTGCGTTCAGGGCCTCAGGATCGTCGTCGTCTGCAAGTTCCCGCAGCGGACGTCCGAACACGAGCCGGAACAGATCCCAGTCGCGCCGGAACGACGTGTCACGGTCCCGGCATGTGTCGACCACCTCAGCGAGACGACGTAGACCGTTGTCCCGCACCAGATCGTCGGGAACCGATGGCTTCCGCCCGGTTGCCTCGCCGATGATTCGAAGCCCGAACGCGTGGAATGTACTCGAGGTGATGTTTGCCCCCGCAGCGCCGAGCCGCGCTTTCATCCGATGTGACAGTTCCGCCGCCGCTTTGCTGTTGAAAGCCAACGCGAGTATCTGGGCGGGATTGGCGATGCCACGGTATAGCGCGTAACCGGCTCGCGCCACCATCGTGGAGGTCTTCCCGGACCCAGCTGAGGCGATCACTCGCACCCGGTTATCGAAGCAGACAGCTGCCCGTGTCTGCTCGTCTGTGAGCGGCGACTTCTCAACAGTGCGGAAAAAGGGCGCGAGCTCCCTGGTCTCGCGGACGAGAAAGGATTCGTTCCGCGACGCGAACATCTCCCGGAGGTTCACGCGAGTCACCTGCTCGAGTGCTTCCCGCTCACCCGCAGGGCGGGGGAGGAAGTACACGCTGAGTGCCTCGTCCGCAGCAGCGTGCGACCATGCTGTTGTGGCCGGCCGTGACCGCTCAAGCCGGGTGATTGTGTCGTAGTCAGCCCAGCGATCTTGTCGGCGTGCCGTTTCTACGTCCGCCCACCATGCCAGCGCGGCGGCACCAGCGGCCATCCCAGCGCGTACCGCGTGATCGATGCGGGAACGATCTGCCTGCGCGGCTCGCACCGCCCGTTCGATCGCCTCGTGGGAGCGACGTGAAAAGCCCTGCGCAATGACGTACTGGCCGCCACCGACGAGCATGCTGACACTCCGCGCTGACCGGTCGAAACGAACGACCGCGTCTAGTGCGTCCTCCGTCGCCGTGCCGCGCACCCCCTGCACGGTCACGGCAAGCTTTTCCACCTGAACAACGTGCCCGCGTCCCCGGCCGAACAGTTGTGCCCAGAAAGTCGGCTTCCACCGCATCGTGCGTCTCCCCGTGTCGATCTAACCGAAGCCTAACGACGCGCGGACACCAAGGACGGACGCCCGCCCGGGAGCCCCTCCCCTGCTCGCAGAAGCCCGGCGAGGGACACTCCTTCACCCTCTCCGAACCCAACGACCACAGCGGCAATGCACCGACGCGCCACCGATCAGCTCCATCGGGCGGCGTCCACCGGTCAACCTTCATCCCTGGCCGCCGGCCGTTCAACGTGCTCGCGGGTACGGCACGAATCACCGCGCGATCGACGTGGGCCCGATCTCTCACGCGGACCTGGTCAGTGCGGTTGTGTAGGTCCAGTGTGACGGCTACCGTGAGCATCCAGGCGAGAGGTCATTGACGACCTGAGGAGGGGCTCGTGCGGGCAGTTGAGATGATCGAAGGGCCGGTAAACAGCGCCTATACGGCTTACCCCGCTGTAATGATGCACTCCGCATCGCTGGAAAACCTGCTGCGGTCGAGTTACCTGAATGTATTCACCTTCGAGCCCGCTTGGCTCGACGCTGAATACGAGGGCGAGCATCAGCCGCCCTCCATGCACGGAGCGTACGTTGACGCATTCCGCTACGTTGATTTAGCCCGCGATAGCGTCGTGATCCCCAAGACTGACTTTCGAGGGCCCGGAGAACTTCTTCCGTTCCTCGGTGACAAGATCCCACGGAATGAATGGCCGGTCGTCTTCGTAAACCAAAACGTTCTTACGAACCAAACGGGGAGGTATCTTCACGAATACCTTGTCGTTGAGGTGCAAGATGACGCGATCATAGTTGTGGCCCTCGGAGGGAACGGCAAACTCGCACTACAGAAGGTGCCGCCGGAAACGTTCGAAAAGGCTTATCTTGACGCGGCGCATGCCGTCCACCACGATCACACCTGGCAGTTCTTTAAGGCATTGATCCACGTGATGTCGATCCCGGACCGGGACGTGAGCTCCTCGGAGCGGAACGTCCGCATCATTCGTGAACTCACCTCGGTCCTGAACAGCGAGGGCGGTGGCGATCACGACATCCGCGAATGGGTGCGGAATTTCTGGTGGACCGATTGGGAACTTCCGATCGCGAGCGAGCGTAGGTACGGGTTAGCGGCCCTGGAAAACCTCCACCGGCACATTGCACTCCATGAATCGTCATCCCAATTTCTCGACCTGCGCCTCTTTCATCTCTTCGAGGAACAGTTTCGCAATTGCGCACGAGCGGTTTCACTCCTACAATGCGAAGCCGACACGCAGCCCGATGTTTGGAGAGCTGCGGAGGGACGCATGCAACTCGCAAAGCGTTTAATATTCGCCTCAGAGTACGAGCATGTGCCGAAGCTCATCGGGCGTTTACATGACCTCGTAGATGAGACGTTAGGCGAAGTTCGGAACGGACTGAGCGAGCTATTGGTGAAGCATTAGCCGCTGGCGCAGTCCGGCTTCGCGGCGACTTGGACTCGTCCTGACCCCCTAAACTGGCGCCTCAGTCCCGCCTTTCATTACTACCAGCAGTCCTGCGTTTTCAACAAAATGCGTCCGACACCGGATCGGCGGGCGGTCCCTCGACGAGGCGTTTGGTCGAATCCTCGACGTCCGCCTAGTAGGATTCGCGACGGCGCTTCAGCGCTTCAGTTCCGGTGGTGTTAGATCGATCACAGTCTCGTTGGTGCTGAGGAGTACCGCATCTGGGTTCCCGACCTTCGGGCCGTGCGCGAAGACGTTTGACGAGTACTGGACTCTTAGTTCAGCGGAGTACTTCGCCCCCCATTCCACGTCCGCCACGAACAGCTTGGCCGCTTGTACAAAGCTCTCGCGATCCGTGACCGCAAAGACGGCTAAGTGGTTGTTTTTGCGGAGGAATGCTCCTACCGATTCGACGAGAAACGGGTATTCCGGGTGGGCCATGTCGTCGATGCAGATTACTCCTCCCTCGACGAGGAGCTTTGCCGCGAAATCCAGGTCGCTAGAAAGGGACGGGCCAGTATGGTCACCGTCGAGGTGGACGAATCGGTACCGGGACTCGCTCAGGCGACGCCGGACTTCTTCATCGTGAGATGCACCTGACACGATGCGGACGTGCGCCATGGGCACTCCCGCGGCTTGAAGGTTCGATTCAAGTCGGTGCCGAACGTGCTCGTCCGGCCAGTTGAACGTGTCGACTCCGATGACTGTAGCGCTATCGCCGACCGCGAGGGCGAGAGGAATCATGAACCGGCCTTCGAACGCTCCCACCTCGAGGACGTCACCGTTGATGAGGTTCTTTTGTTGCAGGCGAAGGATCGTACCGCTGACACTGGCACCGATAGCTGACGACATACCTCGTACGTCGAGATATGGGCCATTGATGTAGTCATCGAGGTCTGGGTTAGTGGTTTCGAACACGGGGCTCCTAGCTCAGGGGTTTTCGGTGATATCGGCTCGAACGAGGCGCGCGATACGCTCGACGTCGGGTCGCCGCCAGATACGCTCGCTCCATACGAAACGCAGCAGATCTTCTGACGGACCAGTCGTGAGTTCGAGGGCAAGAGGTGTGCCCTCGAAGCATGGGTCTTTTGGGAATCCCAGACCGTTGGCCCACGACTCCTCGCCCGACGTGCTCCGACTAATAGGGCTACCGAATGTGTTGAACCACAGGTCAGCGGGTACCCGCCTCGGCGCCGGTTCTCCGTCGTGCCCGCGGTAGGAACGGGTCTGTGTGAACCATCCAACTGCACCCATGAGCTCGACGGCATCCTGCGGGTAAGCGGCGGCGTCGATGGCATCGCGGCCGTGATGGACTCGCTGGTAGATCGGGGGCGACGCGATGACCTCAGCCAACCGGCTTAACGCGGCGCAGAGGACGCGCTCCACGCGACCCCGAGGGTCCACTCCCGAGGCCGCGACGTGAACAGTCGTCTGGGCCTGCAGGACAATCGGTTTCACTGGTGCAGATCGGACGTGTTCGACGGGCTCACCGAGGCGTTCCAGGAGGTTGAGGTATCCGTCCTGCCCATCCAGAGGACGCCCGTCGAGGAGCCCCTGGAGATCGCGGCCAAGAACACGAAGCGAGTACTCATCGCAGACAAGATGATGCAGGACTCCGAGTAGGAAGTCCCTGTCGCCTGGCCCGGCGACGACCTGCACGAAGCTTGTCAGCGCACCTCCGTCTACGGCAAGCGTTGCCCCGAGCGCATCGGCCAGGTCCTGGACAAGATCTGCGCGTCGCTCTACTGGGATGGCAGCCATCTCGACTCGCTGGACGGCCGAGACCGGTCGCGGTTCGTGAGTGGCAGCCCACCCGTCGATTCCCTGCCGAAGCGCTGAAGTCAGCGCCGGATGACGAGCCCGCAGAGCGGTCACGATGCTGCCTACCTCGGTCGGACTGAGCCCCCTAGGTAAGTCCCAGGCCCGCACAAGGTAGAACCGGTTGGGCGCGATCAAAGTGGGGTACGAAGATTGGAGAAAGGATGCAGCATCGGGCAGAAAAGCCGTCGTCGAAGTTGCTTCACGCGTCACGGATTGGCCTCCGAAGGAGGAGCAGACCCATGAGGGCGAACGCGATGAGTTGCCCTACAACGACGAACGGTACCGCGATTGCGTTACTCGCGAGTAGGCCGGTCAGCGCGACGCCAATCGGCGTGAGGGCCGAGACGCCGAAGCTGTCGATACTGAAAACGCGCGACAGCATTCTCCGGTCGACGTTACGCATGAGCATGTCACTCCAGAGCGCGCCCCCGGCACCGGACAGGAGCCCACGAAGCCCGCTCAAGACGACGGCGACGACGATAGATTCCTGGGCGATGAGAATTGCGGCGAGCAGGTGCGCTAGCGCCCAGGAACCGAAGATCACGATTGCCGGTCGCTTGCCGCCGCCGATCCGGCCGATGACGAGTGATCCGACTGCGGCTCCGAGCCCTACAGCCGCATTGATCGCGCCGATCGTTCCCGCGCCCCCATCGAAGTGCAACTTGATCACCGCGGGCATGAGTACGGATGTAGGGGCGTCGGCGATCATGATCGCGAAGGCGGCGATAGGGATCGACATGAGGACGGGTACCGTTCCCACGTACTTCAGACCGAGCCAGATGGATCTGAAGGCGCCCTCCTGCGCATTGCTGCCGGCGTCGGTGTCCGGCTTCCGATGTATGCGCGGCAGGGTGGCAAGGAGGACTGCAGAGAGCAGGAAACTTGCTCCGTTGATGCCAACGACGATGCCGGCGCCAAGCGCTGCGTACAGCACACCGCCGAGCGCCGCGCCGACGATGGAGAAAGTCGCTCGGGTGAATCCCATCAGCCCGTTGGCCGACGTCAGCGCTCTCTCTGGTACATAGTCGGGGATCGACCCGTTGATCGCCGGGGTGAACAGTCCGTCGACCAGGCCGGCCACGCCAGTGACGATAACGAGCGCCACCAGCGAGTCTTGTCCGGTCAGGATCATCACGGCGAGGACGGCGAGGAGGACGGCACGTGAGCCGTCACTGATAACCATGAGCAACCGGCGGTCGAAGCGATCCGCGAGCGCGCCACCGATCAGGAGTGAGGCGAGTGTCGTCACCGCGACCGTGCCGAGAACGATGCTCACCGCCGCACTGGATCCGGTCGTCTCGAATGCATACCACGCGAGGACCGCCGCGTACGCGGCGTCGCCAGTGACTGATATCGATTGCGCTATGAATAGGCGTCGGAACGCTGGGAAGCGAAGCGCCGAGTTGGCGGAGATGGTTCTGTTGCGAAGAGGTGGCAGCTTTTCGGACATCACAAGAGGCCCTCAGCCCACAAACTCGCGACGCAGGGCGCCGTCCTCGGCGAGGCTCCCGGAGAACCGCGAAGTAGTCGTGAAGGCACCCGTCGCCCGTGCACCACGCAGAGTCATACAAGTGTGCTCCGCGTCAATGACGATACCGATGCCGAGTGGCGAGAGGTGCTCCGCGAACCAATCGTGGGTCTCGTTCGTCAGTCGCTCCTGCACCTGGGGCCTGCCGGCGAAGTGCTCTAACACTCGTGCAATCTTGCTTAGTCCGAGAAGACGTTCGCCGGGGACGTACCCAATTCTCGCGGTGCCGACAAACGGGAGGAGATGGTGTTCGCATACCGACCGTAGCGGGATGTCCCGGACGACCACGAGCCCATGGTATTCGGCATCGTTGTCGAACGTGGTCGGTTGGAACGGTCGTGGGCTGAAGAGCTCACGGTAGGCGGCGACGAGCCGCATCGGCGTAGCGGCAAGGTGCGGCTTGGTGATGTCCAAGCCGAGCCCTTCGAGCATCATCCGCGCTCCATCGACGGCGGTGTCGGTCTCCGGCAGAGTGAAGGCGTCAGTTGTCATGTTTCTCCTCGAGGAATGTGCGCGCAAGTTCGGTCGCGAGCGCTTCGGGGTTATCCAGGTGCGGCGAATGGCCTGCTGCTGGTACTGCATGTAGTCGCGCATTCAGTCGCTGCGCGAAGCTCACGGCGACGTCCCGCGGGAACAACGCGGAATGCTCACCCCGAAGCAGCGTGACCCGGCCGCGGAGTTCATCGAGGGCGTCGGAGTTCGCGGCTCGCCGTTCAGCGCTCAACGTCGAAACGAGCTTCGTCGGCTGCGTGGTGATCTCGAACATCGATGCAATCGGATCGACGAGGACAATCCGACTCTCGTGGGTGGTCGCGACCCTTACAGCCAACTGTGCGCCAGCCGAGTGACCTGCGATCCAACTCACTCCATCGCGCATGTAGGTCTTGATGAGCTCGTCCACGATCCATTGGCTGCGTTCGAGTGTGCCAGCGCCATATGGCGAGGCGAGCGCGAGTTCTCGCAAATCGGGACAGATGATCTCGATGTTGTCCCGCGCGATCCACCGCTGGAGCATCACCCAGTGCGCCGGCGAGTGGTCCCATCCGTGCAGGATGAGGAGCCGTCTCGTTGGATCTTCGGGAAGGGTGATCGCGGCCGCGTCAGTCGCCACTGGGCGCTCGCTCGTAGGTCACGGCGTTCTTGCGTGATTCGCGTGCGAGAACTCGGACGACACGTACTCGACCGCCGGTGTCGCGTCGGATGAAGGCGTCGGCGTTCTCGAGCACCCACTGCGCCGCACCTTCCATGCCTGCCTGCATCATCACGCGAAGATCCAGCACGCCGAGTTCGTGCATGCGCTCGAACTCGGCGAGCATCGGGTCGTCTTCCGCGATGACGGTGGTGTGGTCGAATTGCGACTCCAACAGCTTTCGGATGCCTTTCAGTCGACTGAAGTCGACGACGAAACCGGTTCCGATCTCGAGCGCTTCTGCCTCGAAGGTCAGTTCGAAAGAGCGTTCGTAGCCGTGGAGGAAGACGCAGTTGCCGCCTTGCGCCCACGCACGGTGGGCACATGGCAGATCGTCGAAGAGCTTGATAACGCTATACATGAGCGGCCTCCAGAGTTCCAGCGTTGTCATAGATTCGAGCCATCGCCTCCAGGGTCGGGTTCTCGAATAGCGATATGACGGACACGACCTTCCCACTTGCTTTGCTCATCTCGTACGCCAGCGTCACACCAATGAGCGAATCACCACCGAGCGAGAAGAAGTTACTTTCGGGCTGTAGGTCCTGAACACCGAGCACCTCCGACCAGATTGCCGACACGGTCTGTTCGGCGGCGGTGAGCCCGCGGCCGCCATCGGAGGGCTCGATTCGCTCGGCACGACGCGACGGAGGAGTAGTCACCCGAGTGGTGTCGCGACCAACCCATTCCCTAACGCGTCTTGGGAAGTCGGCGGTGGAGACAAGGACTTGATGCGGCTCGACACTGTCCATGAGCTGCTCGTAGATCGCCGCTCCTTCGCTCGGGCGGATGGCGATTTCTGCGACGACACCGAAGTCGGGCGATGCGAAAGAAGGCGAGATCACAGATGAACGACTGTCGGTGGATCGTTCATGGAACACCCATCCGTCCCAGTTAACGCTCATAGAAGGGAACCGATCGGAGCGGAATCGCTCAGCATAGGCGTCCATGAACGAGTTGCCTGCCGTGTAGGCGTAGAAGCCCAGCCCGCCGAGGTGGGAGGACAATGACGACTGCATGAGCGCGAAGTCCATCCCCCGCTCGCGCAGCAGATGCGTCAGGATGACAGTCGCATGCACTTTCGGCCGAATTCGTCGGTCACAGTCCTCGCGGCCGGTGTCGTCGAGAGCGCGGAATGCTCGTTGCGTCTCGAACACCCCCGCGGCATGCACGAGGCCGTCGAGCCGGCCGAACCGATCGTCGACCTCGTCGAGCAACTGTCGTGTGGATGCCAAGTCGGCTGCGTCACTTGCGCGTGCGAGGACGGTGGCTCCAAGCGCTTCGAGTTCGCGGATTGTGCGGATACGTTGCCGGACCAAGTCGGGGTTGTCTCGCTCGTCTGCTGGTTCGCCTGCGCGGACCTCGGCTTCGGTGGGCGCGCCGTCAAGGCTGGTCAGGACGAGATTTGCCCGGTAGTTGCGAGCGAGGAACGACGCGATCGTCGTCCCGATCCCGCCAAGACCCCCGGTGATCAGGTAGACGCCGCCCTCCTTGAGCCTGCGCGCCTGGCCGGCGGCGACCGGGGCGAGGCGCTCCCGCTCGAAGCCGCGCACCCATCGCGCGTTCTCAGTGAATGCGACTACGACATCCTCGTCCGCGGTCAACAGCTCGGCAGCGACCTCCTGAGCCGCAGCCACGTCGGTGAGGCCGGAAACATCAATGGAGCGTGCGCGAACGAAGGGGAAGTCCTGGGGTACGACGAAGGTGGCTCCATTCAGCGTCGCTCGTGACGGGTGTGCCCCAGGAGTGTTCTCGTCGAACGGGTGCGCGCCGCGGGAAACGATCTCCAATCGGAGGGGATGAGACCCTTGAGCCCGAGCGAGTGCCTGCACAGCCCAGAGCAAAGTGTAGAAACCCGCTTCAAGTTCAGCGTCAACGCTCGCGATGCCGGATTCCACATCAACGTCATCGTCCTTGGACGCCAGCGACCAGAGATGCAAGATCCGGTCAACCGGCCCGCTTGCCACAACCGCATCGACGGCAGCTGCGACGGATGATTCATCGCCCGGGGCGGCGTGGACGCCACCCGGGCGGTTGGACTTAGCCGAGGATGTGACAAAGGTAGCGTCAGCGCCAGTGCGGGCGGCTTCGTCGCGAACGGCTTCTGCGACGGGGCCTTCGTCGGCAAAGACTAGCCATCGCTCGCCAGCCGCGGTCGCGCTGAGCGCGGAGCGGCGCTTGCGTGTCCACGACGGCTGGTACGTCCAGTCGGAGATGCTTGTTTGTCGCTCCGTGCGTTCGAGTACCGGCGCCGGCGACTGCTTCTCGTGCGGCGTCTCGATCGTCTCAGAATCGAACGGCCGCTCTGGCAGCACCGCCATCGGGATCGAGTGCTCAGGCCCGACGCGGACGTCCACGCCGCGGACCCATGCCCGGCCGAGTGCAGCGAACCAGTCGTTAGACCCGTCGAACAAGCGGACGACGTCGCCGACGAGTCCGCGGGTCGCAGAGCCGTTGGGAGTGGCATCGACGATGATCGGATTCTCGTCCTCTTGGACGAGTCGAGCGAGATCGATCGTGCACGTGAGATGTGCGGCCCAATGAGCGCCCCACGTCGTCGGTTCGCCGGAGCTATCTACGAGCGAGCGGAACCGGCCGGATGGCCTGTGCACGAACGACGCTGCCACGACTTCGAGTTCCGATGCCACCTTTTCCAGCATCGGCGAGTGATAAGGCTGGTCTGCTTCAAGAGGCTTGATGTGCGCGAACGAGGCGAGGGACCCTGCATCGGCAACTGCGTAAACGGTGGTGCCGTTGGCGTACCGGATAGCAGGGAATGCGGTCTCAGTGGAAATGAGAGCGGCCGAAGCGACGAGAGTCCCGCTGACGCTCGCTGCCCCCAGCATTCTCGAACGAGCGATCACGAGACGAGCGAAGTCTTCGAGCGTGAGGACGCCTGCCGCACACGCTGCTGCATACTCGCCGAGTGACACTCCCGCAAGCGTGTCCGCGTGCAAACCCCGCTTCGACAACGTCGCCGCGATCGCAAACGCGGCGCAGGCGTCACGCCCGTGTCTTTCGGACACGGTCAGGTCACCCGCCACGGATGCGAGAAGTTCGACCGGCCCGTAGCTCGACCTGAGTTCGGTAGAGAAGGCGGCCCAGGCGGCGTCGAAAGAGGTTGCGAAGATCGTGTCCTGCTCGTACAGCTCGTGTGCCAGCTGCTGCACCCCGGACGCTTGCCCGGGGAGCACGAGAGTGACTGGCCGGCTCGACGCCCAGCCCTCTGCGACAATTCGGCCGTCCCCAGCGGATGTGGTGCCAAGGGCGATTCGGTAGGCACGAGCGGCGTGCCCGCTCTCGAGGGCCGCCGCAACGCGGCTCGTTCCTTGCTCGAGTAGACCGCGCTCGATGAGTTTTGCGTACTCGATCGCCAGATCCGGACGTTCAGCCGATATCTTGAGTATCGATGAGGAGGACGTAGTCGAGCTTTCGCCATTGGGTACCGGCGGTGCACTGGTCAAGACGACGTGCGCGTTCGTTCCGCCGAACCCGAACGAGCTCACTGCGGCCGCGATTACACCTGAGGGCAACGGCTCCGCGGTTCGAGGAGCGTGGAAGCCACTTGCGTGCAATGCGCGAGACGGAGTATCGAGATTGGCCAGGGGTGGTGCGATCCGTCGGCGGAGCACCTCGCTGGTCTTGATGAGTCCTAGGACGCCGGCGCCAACGCGGGTGTGGCCGATGTTCGCCTTGAGGGCGCCGAGCCTGAGTGGTCGCTCGGGCGATTGCTTCGGGAAGGCTGTCGCGATCGCGCGCAGCTCCGATTGGTCTCCTACGGCGGTCGCAGTTCCGTGTGTCTCGAGGTACACGATGTTGTCGGGCGCGACTCCTGCGTTGGCCATCGCAGTCGAGATCACTGACGCTTGGCGTGACGTGCGTGGGCCCGTAAATGATGCTTTGTCGGCACCGTCGTTGTTCACTGCGGTCGCACTGATCACGGAACGGATTGGCAGTCCGAGTCTGATGGCGATGTCAAGGTCTGCGAGGAGGACGACACCGCCGCCAGAGCCGAAGACTGTTCCGTCCGCCTTCTCATCAAACGGTCGGACCCGCCCGGTGCGGGAGAGGATGCCGTCGGGTTGATACAGGTAGGACGACGGTTGCGGCGATTCAATGTCCATTCCCCCTGCAAGCGCGAAATCGCACTCGCCGGAGAGGACACTCTGTGCTGCTACGTGCACGGCAACGAGCGATGAGGAGCACGCCGACCCTACGCTGAAGGCGGGACCCTCGAGCCCGAGCTTGAAGGCGACGCGGGTGGCGGCGTACTGAGGGTCAGCGCCAATGCTCGCGCTCAGGGCGCCGTCCGCTTCAGCGCTGAAATTCGATCCGGAGGACAAGAACGCCCCTAGCTCGTATTCATGCAGCAGGTTGCCGACACCGCCATTTTCGACGGCTTCGACGGCGCACTCGAGCAGCAGACGTTGCTGCGGATCAATTTCGCGTGCATCTTTCGGCGAATACCCGAAGTATTTACGTGCGAAGCGGTTCGTTTCACGAAGCGTCCCATAAGAGGAGACTCGTTCCTGATGTGTCGCACCCACATTCGAGGATGTGCGACTGAGAACGTCGTCGCCACGCTCTGCGACCCGCCAAAGATCGTCGGCAGATCGGATGCCACCTGGCGCCCGGCATCCGTACCCGACAAGGGCCACTCCCGACTGCTTGTTCATTCGTCATGCTCCTCAATTTGAAGGCGGATACGCTGGACGCTTCGTCGAACCCGAGGTGCGACCGGATGCTGCGGTCCTTGCAGCGCAGCCTGTTGTTTTGACGGGGTCTGAAACTCCACGAAGAACCCGGCGAAGAGTTCCTGGCCAATCCGACGGCTGAGTTCTCGTGCGGCGTGTGTGAGCCCAAGCGAGTCAATACCCGCTGTCAGGACGTTCGTGTCCGGCGAGATTCCGTCCCCCAGCAAGTCTCGCCAGAACTTGATGACGGTCTCACCGGGAGCGGCACGGTCCGCTTCGATCAACGCGCGAATGGCCGCGGCGTCGCGCTTACCGCCGGGCAAGCGTGGAATCGACGACACCACAGCGATTCGCGTGGTTCCTTTGAATTCGAGAGCAGCCATGATTTCGGACCGCACAACAACCTCTGAAGCACTCGAGGAGACCACCACGAGAAGTCCTAGAGCATCTTCGCTCGTTTCATCGGTGATCCCCACGGGTACGGCCGCGACATCCACTACGAGAGCGGTCGACCGCGCGTCGCGCTCGGCCGAGGCCAGATCAACCCACCGACCGCCGATCTTTCGCTGGTCGGCAGTCCGCCCGGTAATCCACAGGCCGCCGTCGCGCAGCGCCCCACGATCACCAGTACGGAGCCAGCGCTGACCGTCGTCGACTTCAAACCGGTTCCCGACCACGTCAGCATCGCAGTACCTGCCCGCCGAAAGCGGTTCGCCGATCAATAGCTCGGACTCAACACCCGGTTCCAAAAGCCGAAGAGGGGCGTCCGTGCTCGGCTCCCCGGCGAATCCGGCCTCGAAAGCCTCGAGGTTCTCTGACGTCACTTCACCTATCGCGATCTGGCCGCCGGTCTCCATGAGCGCATAGGTGTTGATCACCCTAGTGTCGGCTGCCCCACGGAGGGCGAAGAAGTCGCGCAGACCAGCGCGAGCGACCGGTTCGCCACTAAGCACAATGAAGTCCGGGATCACGGCCCCAGCCCCTGTCCCTCCCCACTTCGAAGTGAGCATTCGCAGTTCTGACGGCGTCAGAGACATCACTATCGGCCGGTCATCGCGCCGCGGCAGGGCTGCGAGTGTCTCATACGCCGCTTCCCCCGAGTCGGCAATGAAGCCCACTGCGCCCTCGGTGACGCACGCTCCGAGAATCTCGAAGTAGCTGAACCCGAACTCGGGAGCATGGAAACTCGTCCAAAGAGCGCCTTTCGGAATGACCGGCGCAACATGGTCTCGAACGCCGCGGAACACCTCGCGAAGGGACGAATGTGCGATGATCGCACGTTTTGAGGCACCCGTAGTCCCTGAGCTGCTGACGAGATATGCGTCTTCCGGACTGAATGCGATCCCCTCGGACGAGCGGGTGGTCTCAAACTCCCAGACGTCAAGGGTCCGATACAGGCGGACGCTGGCAATATCGGACGCACCTTCCCACAAAGCATGCGGCAATCTACTACGGAGCGCTGCTAAGCGCGCGACCGCTACTTGGGACTTGTCCTGCGAATCGATACCGAGAAGTTCCCCGCGCATTCCGGCAGACACAAGAAGCGATTGCAGGGTGCCGACGCGTTCTGCGAGGTCGAACTCGACGGGGCTTCGACCGCGTCCGAACGTGAAGGCATTCGGAAGATCCAATGCTTCCCAAGGTTCCATGGCGGCGCGCCCTCCGCCGACCGTCGATGCACTAGAACCCACTCGTCCCCCCAAGACCTCGCAACTTCACGACGTGACGCCTCGACGCTAACGAGGGTCGACGCCCAATGCAAGCGCTTACATCTCGGCGCCGGGGTGATGCGATGGCGCTGGCCATGACGGCTACCTAAGGACGATCTGGCGCACTTGACCCCAAGATGGGACCGCTGCATCGTCTTCGCACCTGCCCGTCATCCCGAGCACGGCGGATCCAACAATCCCTGATGGCAAGCCCATCAGCGCCGTGTCCCGAAAGACTTGCCCCTCGGCACGGATCTGCCCAACCGCGGGCATTCGAATCGACCTGAAGTCCATCGCTAGTCCGCGGGAGAGCGCCTTCGACGTGGCTTCTAAGCGAGTCCAGTGAGCGACAACGGAGAGCGGGTCCGCTGGGGCTTCACTGAGTGAAACCTGAGACCAGACGGCGCGAATCTCGTGCGCGCGCTCCACGGTCTCGATGTCGACGCCGAGCGGCCTGCTCAAGGGGTCTACGGCGACGACCACGTGATCAGAGGCATGACTAACAGAGATTGTCGAGTGCGGGGAGACCAACGCACCGTGCGCACCCGAACCACAATTGCTGCAACGGCGTCGCAGCTCGTGAACGCCCAGACCGGCGTCCAGTAGCAGTTGTCTGGCAAGCACGTAGCCCGTCAGGGACATCTGCCGGTCTCGGGAGTTCAGCTTCTCAGTACGCCGCAACTCACTCCACGGCACTTCGAGCGGAATCGATCCCGATCGCGCATAGGCGAGCAACACTTCGGACCCCTTCCGCATCGCGCCCCAACTGGGGTTGCACTTTAGCTGGATGATCCACGCCAGCACGGTCAACGTTCGTTCGGGCCCGACCAGGCGCATCCACGCTTTCGCGCGTCAGCGCGTGCACACCGGTCGGATGTCGCCGCAGGGTCGGGACAAGCTGAGGCGCGAACCCCACCTGTCGACCTGTTCAGATTCGAACTTTTTCTCAACATCTCTTGCACGCCACGTGAACGGGGGGTTACGTTCCGTAGTGCAACGGACGACGACGTCGAAGACGCTCGGCGCCGTGAGCGGGGGCTGCACGGAGTGGTACAGCCCTGCTTTGAAGAGTGCACAGAACGGTCTGCGCACTGCATCTGGGGAGGTGCACATGTCACGAAGAAGTGAACTCGCAGGGGAAGGTTGTCGCTCGGCTTGCGGCGACCCGCGAGAGAAGACAGCACGCGCAGGAGGGGGCTCGTGGTCTTTTACTACGGGCTTTGCGAATGAAGCGTCCGCGTCCGCCTGCACGGTTCGCTCATGAGCGGCACGTCAGCACTTTTCCTCTGTGCAGGATCGGGAACCCGGGCCGTTGACGTCACGAGCGACCTTCCGAAGTGCCTGCTGCAGATCGGGGGCGTCCGATTGATCGACCGGGCACGCGCGCAGCTGGACGCTTGCGGGGTTGGTCACGTCGCCGTCATCGCCGGCTTCAAGTGGCAAGAGCTCACCAAGGCGCTGGACGGACACGCTGAAGTGCGTGTGTGGAACGGATGGCAGGACGCGAACAACCTGTGGACCCTCGGTGCGAACGCTGACCTCCTCACCGCCGGCGGCGGCGGCCGGGTCATCTTGTTCGGGGACGTCATCTTCGACGACGGACTCATCGCGGACGTCCTGGCGTCAACTGCCGACATCGCCTTGGCCGTCGACACGACGTCGCGACTCTCTGGAACGATGCGGGTCCGTATGCGCGAACAGCGGTTCGAGATCGGGAACGAAGTTCCGCCAGACGACGCTGACGGGAACTTCGTGGGGGTCCTGAAGCTCAGCGAACAAGCGTGCGCAGCAGTCGCAGCGGAAGCGGCGCAGCGGTTCAACGACCGGCGCAACCGTCTCGACTACTACACAGCGGTGCTCCCAATCGCTGCCTCACACCTGAGTGTCGAGTGCGTACCCGTGGGCAGGAACCGGTGGGCAGAGGTCGACACCCCCGAGGACTACACACGCGCTCGTTCGATCTTCGAACGCGCCTACGAGAAGGAGACATCATGTGCGGAGTAGCAGGAATCCTCGAGCTCGACGGCCGTCCCTTCACCGACCGGGACACCCTCACCGCGATCAACGACTGCCAGGACCACCGCGGTCCGAATGAATCCGGGTACCACGTCGATGGACCCCTTGGGCTCGGGTTCAAGCGCCTCAGCGTCATCGACGTCCCGCACGGCCAGCAACCGATGGTGGATGCCGACGCACGGGTGTCACTGGTCTTCAACGGCGAGATCTACAACTACCGGGAACTGCGCGCCGAGTTGGAAGCGCGAGGCCACCGATTTCGGACGTCGAGCGATACCGAATCCATCCTCCGCGGATACCTCGAATGGGGTCCCGACGTCGTACACCGTCTCAACGGGATGTTCGCGTTCGGCATCCACGATGGGCGCACGAACCGACTTCTGCTCGCCCGTGACCGCCTCGGCATCAAGCCGCTCTACTGGGCGAAGGTGAACGGTCGGTTCGTCTTCGCGTCCGAGATGAAGTCCATCTTCGCTGTGCCGGGCTTCGAGAAGAAGGCGAACCTCGCGGGCATCTCGAGCTACCTCACCTTCCGGCAGCCGGTGTGGGAGAACAACTACTTCGACGGCATCGAGAAGGTACTGCCCGGACATCTCGTCGAGGTCTTCGACGGCAGCATCGTTGACCGCGAGTACTGGCAGTTACCAGTGCCGGACATCGACGACTCGAAGTCCGAGGCCGAATGGATCGACCTCGCAGACGAGATGCTGGGGAAGGCGATCGACCGCTGCCTCGTCTCGGAAGTCCCGCTGGGTTCCTACCTCAGCGGAGGGCTCGACTCCAGCCTCATCGTCGCGATGATGGCTCGACGTGTGGACCGTCCCGTACAGACGTTCTCGGTCGGGTACGGGGTAGGCGCCTACGACGAAGGGATCTTCGCGCAGCAGGTGGCGGACTACGTCGGGGCGGAACACACCCACCTCGTCGTCGACCAGGACACGTACAAGGAGGGGCTCGCCCCGCTGATCCGGCACCGCGACGCCCCGCTGTCCATCCCGCAGGAGATCGCGGTACATGAGCTGTCAAAGGAGATGAAGCGCCACGTCACCGTCGCCCTCTCCGGTGACGGCGCCGATGAGCTCTTCGGGGGCTACGGGCGTGTGATGCGGTCACCGCTGGACTGGAAGAAGACGGCTGCACTGCGACGGGTCATCCCCGCGTCGATCGCTCGACGCATCGCATCCGGTCGGCCGACCAGCCAGACGTCGATCGCCGCGAACCTCGACGTGGAATCGCACCTCGAGCACTTCTACCGGATGTACAACTGGGTCCCGTTCGAGGAGAAGTGGCAACTCTTCTCCACCGACACCCGCGACGCGCTGCAGGGCGACAAGGCGACTCGGGCCCCATTCGAGCGTTCCTTCGCACGCACGGCGGATGCCGACCCATACGACCGGGTTCTGCACACGTTCCAGCATCTCCACATCGGCGCCATCCTCGACAAGGTCGATTCCATTGGCATGTCGGCCAGCCTCGAAGGTCGCGTGCCGTTCGTGGACCACGAACTCGTTGAGACCTTCATCAACATGCCGACCCGGTACAAGATGGCGTGGAACAGCCGCTCCGCGCAGCTGCGATCCCTAGTCACGCCGGCATTCCGAGCCTCCGAGACGCTCGACACGACGAAGACGGTGCTGCGAAAGGTCGCCGACCGATACCTCCCGGCCGAGCTCACCTCTCGCAAGAAGATGGGTTTCCCGACACCGCTTGACGACTGGATGCGCGACGGGATGCTGACCCAGGCGCGAGAGGTACTCCTCGACGACGCGACCGCGCGCGACGGCCTCTTCGATCGATCAGCGATGGAGCGGTTCCTCAGCCGCCCCCAACAACTCGACCACGACTTCTACGGGAAGAAGGTCTGGATGTACATGAACGTCGCGATCTGGATGCGAGAGGTGGTGCACTCGTGAGCGCAGTCAGCACCGCGACCTCCGTCGCCGACGAAGTGCTCGCCATCCTCGAACACCACGGCATCGACTTCGCAACCGGAGTCCCGTGCTCGCTGCTGGCCGGACTCTTCTCCGCACTCGAACGCGGCGGAAGGAACGCCGCCATCGAGTACGTGGCCGCCCCCCGGGAGGACACCGCCGTCGGCATGGCCGTCGGAGCCCGGCTCGCAGGCGCGAACCCGGTGGTGCTGATGCAGAATTCCGGACTCGGGTACTCCTTGAACGTCCTCACGAGCCTCACGCTCATCTACGACATTCACCCCCTCATCATCATGAGCTGGCGAGGCTACGACGGCACCGACGCCGTGGAACACGACATCATCGGCCGGGAGATCACGAACCTCCTCGATGTCGTCAGCATCGGCCACGCTGTTCTGGACTCCGCGAACCCAGCCGATGCCATCGAAGCCGGCATCCGAGCAGTCCAAGCAGGCAGGCCCTTCGTCGTCCTCATCACCGAGGGGATCTGAGCATGCAATACGACGACGCCTTCACGGCACTCCTCGGCGCCTACCCGGACGCTGCCATCGTCGCCACCTGCGGACACATCTCCCGGGACCTGTTCAACTTCGACGACCGCGACGGCAACTTCTACCTCGTCGGTTCCATGGGCATGGCCGGCCCCGTGGCCCTGGGCATTTCCATCAAACAACCCCGACGCACCGTCATCGCCATCGACGGAGACGGCTCCGCGGCAATGAACCTCAGCGGAGCAGCAAGCGTCGCCGGAAGCGGGCACAAGATCCTCCATGTCGTCCTCGACAACGGCCAACACGGCAGCACCGGCGGCCAGCACGTTGCACCGTCCGGGCACCTCGCCGAGGTCGCACGAGGACTCGGCTACTTCACGGTCCTCGACATCTCCACCCCAGAGGACCTCGCAACTCTGAACGACATCGAACGCTTCCCGGCCTTCGCGCGTATCCGCGTCTCGCCGAGAGAAACCCCGATCGGCCCTCGCGTGTCATCGACACCAAAGGGACTCCGCGATCGGTTCAGGAATTACCTGCAGACAACCACTGAAAACACCTTGGGGAGATAGGCAATGACGACTACACGAACCCTCCGCGACGTCCTCGATTCCGGCCGCATCGGCAGCGCAGCCGGTGCCCACAACGCCCTCACCGCGCGCCTGGTGGAACAAGCCGGATACGACGTCGTATGGGCCAGCGGCCTCGAGATCTCAGCATCGATGGCGGTCCCGGACGCGAACATCCTCACGATGAGCGACGTCCTCGCCGTCGCAGCCTCGATGGCCGCGAAGGTCTCCATCCCCGTCCTCGCCGACTGCGATTCCGGCTTCGGCGGTACCGCGAACGTCGTAGCGATGGTGCGCGCCTACGAGGCCGCCGGTGTCCAGGGCGTCTGCATCGAGGACAAGACCTTCCCCAAGCTCAACAGTTTCGTCGCAGGCAACCAATCACTGGTCCCCGTCGAAGACTTCTGCAGCAAGCTCGCCGCCGCACGGGCGAACCGCACCTCAGCCGACTTCGTGGTCATCGCCCGGATCGAAGCGTTCATCGCCGGCTACGGACTCGACGAGGCGCTTCTCCGCGCCCGCGCCTACGAAGCAGCAGGAGCGGACGCACTCCTGATTCACTCGAAGCGCACTGATGCTGCCGAGATCAAGGAGTTCCTCGAAGCGTACGAAGGTGTGATCCCGGTCGTCGTCGTTCCCACGACCTACAAGGACACCAGCCTCGACGACCTGCAGCTGATGGGTGCGTCGCTGGCCATCTACGCCAACCAGGGCCTCCGTAGCGCGATCACCTCGACTCTGACCACCCTTCGAACCATCCTCACCAGCGGATCCGCCGCGTCCGTGGACCAGTCCATCGCGCCGCTGAAAGACGTCTTCGCGCTCCAGGACATGGCCGAACACGTCGAGAGCGAAGCCCGTTTCGAAGCCATCGGACGCGACATCGCAGTGGGAGTCGAAGCACGATCCCCGCAGGTGAGCTGACCATGACAGCCACAAGCACGAGGACCCCGATCATCGAGGACGCTCCGACCCTCCTGAAGGTCAATCCCGCTACCGGCCGGCTCGAGCACACATTCCCCGCAGGGCGGACGCAGGCCGTCCACGACGCCGTCGAACACGCGACGAGCATGTCCGCGGAGTGGGCGTCCGTGGGCGCCGTCCGCCGCGGCGACATCCTCTTCCGGCTCGCGGACCTGATCAGCCGGAACGCCGCACGCTTCGCCGACAGCATCGGGACCGAACACGGCAAGCCAACTGCGGACGCGGACGCCGAAGTCGAGCGGACCGTCGCCCTTATCCGTCACGCGGCAGGATTCGGACGACGCACAGCAGGCGTGACCCTGCCCTCGGACACACCCCACACCAGCAGCGCAACCATCAAGCGGCCCGTCGGTCCGGCCGCGCTCATCACACCGTGGAACTTCCCCCTCGCCATCCCGGCATGGAAGCTCGCGCCAGCACTCGTTGCGGGGTGCACCGTTGTCCTCAAGCCGTCGCCGCTCGCACCTAGAACGGCGCAACTACTCGCCGACTTCGCCGAGCAAGCAGGCGTGCCGCACGGCGTCATCACGGTTGTGCAGGGTGACGCTGTCACCGGCGAACTGCTGGTGTCGAGTCCTCTGATCCGCGCGGTCAGCTTCACCGGCAGCGTCGAGGTCGGCCGTGCCATTCAGCAAGCAGCGGCGCGGACGATGGCCCGCACACAGCTGGAAATGGGCGGGAAGAACGCCGTCATCGTCCTGGCCGACGCCGACCTCGACCGTGCCACGGACGCGATCGTCAGCGGTGCATTCGGTCAATCCGGCCAACGATGCTCCGCGACGAGCCGCGTCATCGTGGACGCAACCGTCCACGACGCCCTGGTCGAGCGCATCGTCGCCCGAGCAACATCGCTCCAGCCTGGGCCACCAGAGGACGCGAGAGCGGACCTCGGACCCCTCATCACCGACGAAGCGCTGCAGCGCTGCCTCAGGGCGGTGCAGAGCAGCCTCGACGACGGCGGATCTATCGCCTGCGGCGGCCACCAGGTTCGCCAGGAGGGCAACTTCATGGCACCCACCGTGGTCATCGGCCTCGAACCAACAGCATCATTGGCGCAGACGGAGGTCTTCGGACCGCTCCTCGTCGTCCTCAAAGCAGCGACCCTCGAAGAAGCAATCGCCATCAACAACGCCGTGCCCTACGGGATGTCCGCTGCCATCTTCACAACGGACCTGCGAGCGATCGCCCGCTTCGTTGACCAAGCAGAAGCCGGCATGCTGCACGTCAACCGGGCCGGCACCGGCGCCTTCCCACACATGCCTCACATCGGCGCGAAGGCCTCACAGTTCGGACCTGCCGAATGCTCCGAGGACGGCGTCGAGTTCTTCCTCGAGACCAGAACGGTGACCATCGATGGCTCCTGACACCGCCGCCCTTCGCCGCGGGCACCGAAGCCCGCAACGCCCCGGAACACCGCAAGCCTCGCAACCCACGAGAAAGACGAAGGCGGTGCAAGAATGTGCGGCACGGTAGGTCTCTTCACCGGCTGCGCCGCGGCAGCATTCTGCCCGATGGCCAGCTTGCAACGAACCGCGGAAGGACCGGCCGTCGACGCCGACCACGCAACCTTGAGCTATCGGTCCGCCTTCACGAAGTGGGATGAACGCGCAAGCGTGCGGTCTGCGCCGCGACGAGTCCTGCAGCCCAATTCGACGCTGTCCCTGTTCCCCGAAGAACTGGTGCCGATCGCATCGCATCCCCTGGTGCGCAGCCTCGGACCCGATGTTCTCGCGCAGATCCAGACGCGTCAGATGTACCGCTACCTGCACTTCACGGCGAAGCTCGAGTACCTGGTCGTCAACCACGTCACGCTCGGCATCGCGAACGGCAGCATCGCAGTTCCGATCCCTGAACAGATGCGCTTCGACGCGTTCAAGATCTACTGCGACGAGGCGTACCACGCCTACTTCTCGATCGATCTGATCCGGCAAGCGGAAGCGCTGACCGACCTCGCGGCGCCGAAGCTCGACGACGACCCGTACTTCCTCGATCGCCTCCGCGCCATGCAGGCGCAGCATGAGCCGCGACTCGCGGGGCTGATCGAGGTGGCGTTCACTATCGTCTCCGAAACGCTAATCTCCGCGACCCTGACCGACGTCGCTCGGGGAGAACGTGTCGACCCGGCAGTGACCGACACCGTCCGAGACCATGCGGTGGACGAGGGCCGTCACCACGCCTACTTTGCCTCCTACTTGAAGTTCCTCTGGGCAACGTTGGACACCGGGGAACGCGATTTCATCGCACGGCTCTTCCCCAAGCTCATCGACGTCTTCCTCGACCCCGACCGCCCCTCCATCGCCGCCGAGCTCGCGTCCTACCGGATGCCGAACGACCAGATTCAGCAGGTCCTCGCCGACGTCTTCTCCCAAGAGCTGTGCCACGCATACAACAAGGCGACGTCCTCGAAATTGCTGACCTACCTGCAAGAGTTGGACGTGTTCGAGAACGCCGCCGCGTACGACTCCGCAGCGGAACTCGGGCTGCTGGGGTAGGGCACCCTGATGCTCATGTACTCGACGACGAGGGGACAAGCGTGACCGCAACGACGACGCAGCACCACGGCCGGATCGTATGGCCCGCGGCGGCCTGGTTCTGGGCACTACAGTTCGCGGTCCTCAATCCGCTGCTCGCTGTCCTCCTTGTCGAGCTGTACAACGCAAGCCCAGCGGAGGTCGGTTTGGCGCTCGGGGTGTACAACGTCGGTGGCTTCATCGCCTCGCTGGTGATACCCGTTCTGGCCGACCGAACAGGCAACTACCTCCGGCCGCTGCTGGTCTGCGGTATCGCTGGCGTCGCCTTGGTGGCCGTGCTCTCCTTGACGACGTCCCTGCCGATCGCCGTCTTCGCGCTCGTCGTCCTCGGTGGTCCGCCCGGCGTCGGGTCCACGCTGCTCTTCGCACAGCTCCGTCACGAAGGCGCACCGCCGGCACAGGTCATCCGCACCCGGGCGATCGTGTCCTTCGCATGGGTCGTCGGTCCACCGCTTGCCACCTTCTGCACGGGTGTGGCTGGGTCCCCGGCGGCGCTGATCCTCATTGGCATCATCGCCGTGGTGAATGTCGTCACCGCGGTGCTGCTCATCCGTTGGCGCGATGCCTCCATCCAACCTGACAGTGCCCCTCGCCCGAAACTGCTGGCACAGTTGCGCGGCTGGTCGCGCTGGGTGACCGTCGGCAGTTTCGTGTTCCTGCAAGCGACGAACATCGCCACCGTCACGATCGCTTCGCTCTTCGTTTCCCGCGACCTGCACAGCCCCCTTCTCTGGGCGGGCGTCGTCCTCGGCGCCGCTGCATTGCTCGAGATCCCAGCCCTCCTCTTCATCGGCCGTCTGCACGACCGGGTGGCGCCCCGGGTACTCCTCTTGACCGGTTTCACGGCTGGCGTCCTCTACTACGGTGCCGCTGCATTCGTGACGCACCCGTGGCAGCTGCTCATCCTGCAGCCGCTGAACGCATGGTTCTTCGCCGTCGTCGCAGGTGTCGGCCTGACCGTGTTCCAGGAAATTTTCCCGAGCCCCGGCCTCGCATCAGGTCTCTTCACCAACACACGACGTATCGGCGCTGTAGTTGCAGGCCTGCTCATCGCCCTACTGGCTGCGTTCCCCGCTCCGTACCGCGCGGTCTATGGAACTGCGGCGTTGATCACCGCCATCGTGGCGCTGGGCGCGCTCGCAATCGTCGTCCGTCAGAAGGCCACATCGCGCGAAATGTCCGACCGAGGCATGGCGTAGCGCGGGCCCCAGCCGCTTCAACCCGCAAGTACGACCAATCGAAAGGAACACCATTGAGCGTCACCACCAGCAAGATCGAACCGAGCAGCGAGTACCTCGTCCGATTCCTGAGTGACTGGGATTACCGGACGGAAGCGTTCCGGATCGCTGATCACCTCGTGGCTGCCGACGTTCAGGATGAGGAAGGCATTCTCGATCTCGCTGACGGCGACGGAATCCTCGCCGAGCTGGTGACCTACCTGGCGGCCTCGAAGCGGGTCGCTCTCTCCATCACAACTCCGACGAGCATCGGCGTGGTGTTCACGGTCTGGAAGGAAGCGCGTCGCCTCCAGCCCAACACCGCCGAGAACCCGACCGGCGAGGATGCTCTGCGAGCCAAGGTGACCGAGCTGAACTGGCTGTGCGACAACACCAGCCTCACCTGGCACCTCTACATCGTGGACGACGAATGCCCCGAAGGAAGCCTCGACGTCGCCCGCATCATCATCGAAGAGGAGGGCTTCACCGGCATCGACCTCCTCCGCCTCCGCGACGCGATCCCCGCCAGGAGCCTGCCCCTGAGCAAGCTCGCCAGCGTGGACCAGTCCGTCAAGGGCGGAGCCCTGATACTTGGTCTTCAGCGCGCAGTCGAGGACCAGCACGACTACGTGATGTTCACCGACTGCGACAACAGCAACAACCTCGGACAGCTCGGATTGCTGCTCGAACCGCTGGTCGCAGGCGACGTGAAGGCCGCAATCGGCGACCGCCGCTCCACCCGTGTCTCCCACTGGCAGGAATCCCGCGACAGCGAAAGCACCGCGAACTACGTTCTGAAGCGCGTCCGTCAGCTCCTCGCGTTCGACCTGGTCCTCCGTGACGTGACGTGCCCGTTCAAGATGTTCGAGCGGGTCTACCTCACCGAGATGCTCCGCGACCTGGACGTTTTCGACTTCTGCGTCGACTACGACATACTCGGCCGACTCAAGAGCGCGGACACGCCTCTCGTCACGGTTCCAGTCGTGTCGCTCGACTCCGACGCCGAGACCACGTGGATCCCACTCAGCAACGCCAGCGTCTGGTTGCAGAAACTCCGAGGCTGGGTGCACGTCGTCGAGAAGTACGAGCTCCCCCACAACCGCCAAGTGGCCGACCTCATCAAGGAGTACCTCCTGGATCAGGACAACATCCTCACCGTCCTGCAGGCAGGGGAAGAGGGAGTCTTCCTCGACGGGCGAAAAATTGCGCCGGCGGAGCAACTCAACATGAGTCTCGACGACATCGGAACCTGGCTCCACGCAACGTTGGCGAAGTAGGCAAGCGATGACCGACCGAAAGACCGCCGATCCCGGCGAAGCAGAAGAGGTAGAGCTCGGCCCCGTCACGACATCCACCGCGACACGGGCAACCACGAAGTACAACTTGACGGCCACCACTCCCGTGTCCGTCCAACGCCTCACCGTGAACTGCGTCGACCTACCCGACCTCGCGGCAGTCATCCCCTACAACCCTGAAGACCACTCGATCTATCTGATCGAACAGGTGCGAGCCGGACTCTTCGCAAAGCACGGCTGGAAGACTGACATCGAGCTGCCCGCCGGGTTCGTAGACCCAGGAGAGACGGCCGAGCAGGCAGCCCTTCGAGAACTGGAGGAAGAGACAGGCCTCCACGCGACCCACTCCACACTAATCAGCGAGTTCATCATCTCCCCAGGGTTCACCGGCGAGAAGACCTCCCTGCACCTCGCAGTGGTCGGGCAAGCGGAGCGCATCGACGGCTGGTACACAACGGTCGAAGGGGAGGCCCTGAAACTGCGTCGAGTTCCCGTCGCCGAAGTAGCGGCGCTCCTGGCAAGCGGTGAAGTCCACAACGCGCTCACCCACCTCGCGCTCAACTGGGTACTCGCGCACGTCGACTCCCTACCAGCGGTCTCATAGCGCACGGATCACCGTGACGCGTAGGGGCATAGAGCGGCGCGCAACTCCCATCAGGACGCCGCGACGAGGGAACTGTACGTTCAGAACTTCCTGTCCGACGACCGCGTGCAGGGAGCCCTTTCCATTGCGACAAGCTCCTGCAGGCCATCGAGCACATGGACGCGCAGCAGTCAGCCACACCGGGTCGATTCCTGTAGTCCGACGGTTTCCAGACACTGCACCAGGTACCTTCGGAACCCGCCACCCCGAGAACTCGTCCCCCACGCAGAACCACCGATGCCCGCGCCACCAACGTGGCGAGCAACGACAAGAGCCCCCGGCATCAGCCGGGGGCTCTTGTTTCGTGGTCAGACTTGCAAACGCTGGTACCCCAGACCTGCAAATGACCCTGTGGCGGTACCGGTGGGATTTGAACCCACGGTGGAGTTGCCCCCACACATGTTTTCGAGACATGATCCTTCGGCCGCTCGGACACGGTACCGGGAAAGAGTTTACACGATCCGGGAGGCCCGTGATGACACCCCGGGTCGGATCGCCCTCCACAAGCGGTCACCTGCAGGGCTCTCCCCACACCCACAGGTCCTCCTCGTCTCCGGCAAGACCGGCGGGCGTACCGTCCACGGCATGAGATCCCGCACGCTCATCGCACTCCTCACCTCCGTCGTCGGCAGCCTCGGCGTCGTCGGTGCCGCAGCCGTCGGCGCCCGCGCCGGCGTGAAGGGCCAACGGGCAGCGGCGCAACGGGTCGTCGACATGCTCCCGATCCACGCCGACTGGTGGCGGGAACGACAGCAGCACGAGGGGCAGCTGCTCTACGTGGCGATCGGTGACTCGGCAGCGCAGGGCGTCGGTGCGACCGCACCCGGGCGTGGCTACGTGGGGCTGCTCGCGCGGCGCATCCGGCACCGTTCCCACATGTCGGTCCGGGTGGTGAACCTCAGCGTCTCCGGTTCGACGACGTGGGGTGCGAAACGTGACCAGCTGCCGAAGCTCCGGCACTACGCGCCCGACGTCTGCACGGTGTCGATCGGGGCGAACGACATCGCCGACTTCGACCCGGACAAGTTCGAGCGGAACATCCGGGCGATCTACGGCGCGGTCCCCTCACACGCCGTGGTGGCCGAGCTGCCGTGCATGTTCGTGCCGGACCGGGAGCGCAAGGTGGCGGTGGCGAACGAGATCGTGCACCGGGTGGCCGACGAGTTCGGGCTGACGGTGGCGCCGCTGCACACCATCACGAAGCGCGTCGGGGTCCGCCGCACCTTCTTCAACAGCTACGGCGACCTGTTCCACCCGAACGACCGCGGCTACGAGGTCTGGGCGAGCGCCTTCGAGCCGGCGGTCGACGCGCGGGTCGACACGGTGGCGGCGATCCGGCACTACCTGTCCGTGCGCGAGGCCGAGAACCTCGGTCGTGAAGCCGGGGCGGTGGCGAACGCCCGCGCCGAACAGGACACCGACGGCGCCGAGGCACTCGACCACGCCTCGCGCCAGGGTCCGGGGCCGGTCGAGCGCCTGCGCCACCGGATGACCGGGTCGATCGCGGTGCCCGACGAACGAGACCGGTCGGACGAGCCAAGCACACCAGACGAGCCGGGCGACCACCCCGGTGATGTCGGCCGTACGGCCTAGCCTCGACGACATGGCGCGCCCGCAGTCCCTCTACCGTTGCACCGAGTGCGGCTGGACCACCATCAAGTGGGTCGGCCGGTGCGGTGAGTGCCAGACCTGGGGCACCGTCGAGGACAGCTCGGCGGCGTCGGCGAGCACCCGCGGCACGTCAGCGGTCGCCGTCACCGGTGCCCGGGCCGCGCGACCGATCACCGAAGCCCGCGGCACCTCCGTGCAGCGCTGGCAGACCGGCATCGGCGAGTTCGACCGCGTCCTCGGCGGCGGTGTGGTGCCGGGCGCGGCGGTCCTACTGAGCGGCGAGCCGGGTGTCGGCAAGTCGACCCTGCTGCTCGAGGTCGCCTCCCGAGCCGCAGCCTCGGGCAAGCGCGTCCTCTACGTCAGCGCCGAAGAGTCCGTCGACCAGGTCCGGCTCCGTGCCGAACGCACCGGGGCGATGCACGACGACCTGTACCTGGCGAGCGAGGTCGACCTCGGTGTGATCATCGGCCAGATCGACCAGGTCCAGCCCGACCTGCTCATCGCCGACTCCGTGCAGACCATCTCGTCGAGCTCGATCGACGGCATCGCGGGTGGCACGTCCCAGGTGCGCGAGGTCGCCTCGACCCTGATCCGCATCGCGAAGGACCGCGCCCTGCCCGTCCTCATCGTCGGCCACGTCACGAAGGACGGCACGATCGCCGGCCCGCGGCTCCTGGAGCACCTGGTCGACGTCGTCTGCCACTTCGAGGGCGACCGGCAGACCGCGCTGCGCTTCGTCCGGGCGCTCAAGAACCGCTTCGGCCCCACCGACGAGGTCGGGTGCTTCGACATGGGCGGCGACGGCATCCACGAGGTCCCCGACCCGAGCGGCCTCTTCATGTCGAAGAACGCCACCCCGGTGTCCGGCACCTGCGTCACCGTGGCACTCGAGGGGCGTCGCGCGCTGCCGGTCGAGGTGCAGGCCCTCATCGTCCCGAGCTCGGCGCCACAGCCACGCCGGGTCGTGAACGGTGTCGATGCCTCGCGTGTGGCGATGCTGCTCGCGGTGCTCGAACGCCGCGCCGGCCTCAAGCTGTCCGACGCCGACGTCTACGTGTCCACGGTGGGCGGCATGAAGCTCACCGAGCCCGGTGCCGACCTGGCGATCGCGCTGGCCCTCGCGAGCGCCGCACGAGACCGTCCGTACCCGCACACGCTGGCGGCCGTCGGCGAGATCAGCCTCGCCGGTGAGATCCGTCCGGCCACGGGCACGAAGCAGCGCGTGAACGAGGCCACCCGCCTCGGGTTCACGACGGTGCTCGGCTCGGACTCCGGGCACCTGCGCGAAGCCCTGCGTGTGGCGTTCTCGATGACGCAGTCCCCGCGCGAACGCGAGCTCGACCGCGCGTTCTGAGCGGCTACGCGCGCAAAGCGGCCAGCAGGTCCGCCGGCGCGGCCTGCATCGTGTGCGGGCCGGCGATGTCGAAGAACACGCCCTCGAGCATGTCGAGGTGGGCAGCCAGGAACTCCTCGAGCCGAGGCCCGTCGTAGACCATGACCTGCCGGATCTTCTCGTCCGGCACCATCGCCGTGTAGGCGTCCGCCGACGAGAACAGCAGCAGGATGCGCTTGTCCGACCCCTCACGGCCGAACACTCGCACCTGCATGTCCTTCTTGCCGGTGACGAGTCGGGGGACGATCACGATGTCGTGGCGGAGCGCGAACGCCACCGCAGCGACGTCCTGCTTCGCGAGGGCTTCCTCGAGCTGTTCGCTCCGGAAGCGCTGTTCCTTGTCTGCCATCAGCTCAATTCCACCAGATTTTCGTCGTTCCGTGACGCACGGGTAGCCAGTCGGCCCAGAGCACGCTAGCCTGATGGAACCGCTTCGGCGGCGCTCAACGTCCGGGCGAGGTGGTTTGCCCCTCAACCCGGGCCCCAGGGTCACTGGCCGACAGGCCTGGCCCCGAACCCGTCCCGCCGGCACCTGCCCGCGTGGCGCATCACCCCCGTCGACGTACGTCGGGGTCTCCGTCGGTGCATCTGCACCTTGGCGGAAGCAAGAAAGCTAAGGAAACGCCATCATGGCATCTACCGGTACCGTCAAGTGGTTCAACAACGAAAAGGGCTTCGGCTTCATCGCCCCGGACGACGGCAGCGCTGACGTCTTCGCGCACTTCTCTGCGATTGCTGGCAACGGCTACAAGTCGCTCGAGGAGAACCAGAAGGTGGAGTTCGACATCACCGAGGGCCGCAAGGGCCCGCAGGCGGAGAACATCACCGTCCTCGGCTGATCACATCAGCTTGAACAGGCCCCGTCGTCTTCGGACGACGGGGCCTGTTGCTGTTCCCGGCGCCCTGCGAGGCACAGGCCAGCCGGAACGGATCGGAACCGCGCACTGCGCACCGCGAACCGCGCTCCCGCCGCCTACTGCAGGATGAACTGCACCGAGCTCTTCGACTCGAGGTTCCCGACGGCGACCTGCAGGTGGTAGCTCGCGCCTCCCGCGGTGACCGCCGGCCGTGACGAGTCGCACGTCGACGTGGACGAGCGGGTCCGGTCCCAGGCGATCGCCGGGGTCGTGAGCGTCTGACCGGACTTGATCGTGACGTCCTGGTTCGTGCCGCCGGTCTGGCAGTCCTTCGACGACCAGTACTGCTCCTGGCCCGAGCTGATCGTCAGCACCTGCTGCGCCGATCCGAGGTCCAGGTGGCAGGAGTTCGTGCCGGAGTTCTTGATCGACATCGCGATCTTCGGGTCCTCGGTGGGGCCGTAGGCCGACTTGTCGAGCACCGGGGTCAGGACGATCTGGTCCTTCGTGCAGGTCGAACCGTCGGCAGCGGCGGGCTTCGACGCAGAAGCCGAGGCGGAAGCCGATGGCTTCGGCGAAGCGGACCGCGAGGACCCGGAACCGGAACCGGCAGACCCGGCAGGCGATGCACCTGCACCAGACCCGGCAGCAGCAGAGGCCGACGCACTCGGCGCCGCCGAGGTGGCCCCGCTCCCCCGCCCGACGACGATGAGCACCACGACCAGGACGACGACCAGCAGCGCCCCGAGCACGAGCGCCCGGCGGCGCCAGTAGACGACCGGCTTCTCGGGCCCGACGGGGTGACGCAACGACGACATGCGCACAGGGTAGACAACGGCGCGGGCCGCACCCGGCCACCCCGCCGGGCGGCACGAGAAAGCGTCAGAGGTTCTTCAGCATGCGGGTGTTGCCGAGGGTGTTCGGCTTGACCCGGGCGAGGTCGAGGAACTCCGCGACCCCTTCGTCCGACGAGCGGACCAGTTCGGCGTAGACGTCCGGTGAGACGACGCTCTCGCCGATCTCCAGGTACCCGTGCTTCGCGAAGAAGTCGACCTCGAAGGTCAGGCAGAAGATCCGGGCGACGCCGAGTTCACGGGCGTCGTGCTCGAGCGCTTCGAGCATCCGGTGCCCGACGCGCTTGTGGATCCACTGCTCGTCGAGGGCGAGCGTGCGCACCTCGGCGATGTCGTCCCAGAACACGGCGAGTGCGCCGCACCCGATCGGGGTGCCGTCGGGCCCTTCGGCGATCCGGAACTGCTGGATCGAGCCGTACAGGGCGACGTTCTCCTTGCCGAGCAGGATGCGCCGGTCGACGTAGGGGGCGATGAGCCGCTGGATGTGCGGGACGTCCGAGGCGAGCGCCGGACGCACGAGGATCCCGTGGTCGTCGCGCTCGTGGAACGCGTGCTTGCCGTGCTCTGTCATCCGCCCCACACTACTGCGCAGCGACGGACGGACCCGCATCCGCCGAAGCCGCAGGGGGACAGCGCTGCTGAGTGCCGCCCAGGTCGATCGGCCTACCGTCCGGTGCATGCCTCAGATCATCGAAACCGTCGACGTCAACGTCCCCGTCCGCCAGGCCTACGACCAGTGGACCCGTTTCGAGGAGTTCCCGCACTTCCTCGACGAGGTCGAGAAGATCGTCCAGGTCGACGACAAGACCACCGACTGGACCGTGAAGATCGCCGGCCAGGAGCGCGAGTTCCGGGCCCTCATCACGGAGCAGCACCCCGACGAGCGTGTCGCCTGGACCGTGAAGGACGGCGAGACCGACCACGCCGGTGTCGTCACCTTCCACAAGCTCTCCGACGCCGAGACCCGCGTCACCGTGCAGATCGACTGGGAGCCCTCCGGCATCCTCGAGAAGCTCGGCTCCGCCGTGGGCGTCGGCGGCCACGCCGTCAAGAAGGACCTGCAGAACTACAAGGAGCGCGTCGAGAACGCACCGACCCAGCCGGGCTGGCGCGGCGACGTGCAGGCGTAGTCCGCACCACACGACGGACGGGAGGCGCGGTGCCAGCTGGCACCGCGCCTCCCGTTCGTTCGTCCCCCGTTCGGCATCCCCCCCATCGAAATGCCGACCTGACGAGCGAGCGCGAGCCTGGCAGAGTGGTGACACCGGCCGACGCGCTGGATCAGTTTTATCATGTCTGAGACAGATGTGAGAGTGGGGACACGTGATCGAGTACAACGACGACGACGCACACCGTCGGGAACTGTCGCGCAAACTGCAGCTCCTGATGGACGTCGTCGAGGCCAACTCGGGCCAGCGACCCCCGTACAAGGAGATCGCCGCCGAGATCGAGGCGCAGGGTGCGTCGATGAGTCGACCGCGCTGGGGCTACATGCTCGGCGGCAACGGTCCGGCCGTCCGCGACCAGCGACTCCTGGCGGCCCTGGCGACCTACTTCGGCGTCCCAGCGGAGTACCTGACAGACGCTGCCGGCAACACGGACGTGCCGGAGCGGGTGCAGGCGCAACTGGAACTCGTGCTCGAACTCCGCAAGCGCGAGGTCGTCGCGTTCGCCACCCGGCGTCTGGGCGAGTTCGCCTCGGCGGACGAGATCCGCGACTTCACCGACCACCTGCGTCGCCTGGACGAATCGGGCGGCACCCCGTGAGCGGGTACCGCGACCGCTTCGACGCCCTGCGTCGGCAGACCGAGGCCCGTCGCCGCGTGCAGCGCCTCGGGCTCCCCCGTCGGCTGTCCCTGCCGGAGCTGACCGCCCGTGCCGAGGCGGCGCTCGGCAAGCCGATCCTCGTGCGCACCACGGAGCTGCCGGGCGACCTGTCCGCGCGGCTCATCCAGCGCACCGACCACGCCCTGCTCGAGACCCGCCCCGGGCTGTCCGAGCGCTCCCGGGTGGCGTGCGTGCTGCACGAGCTCGCCCACGTGTTCATGGACGACACCGGCTGTGACCACCAGGCGTACACGGGGCTGCTCAGCGGCCGGACGGCGTTCACCCGCTCGCTCGACACCCCGCACGAACAGGCCGTCGAGCTCGTCGCCGACCAGCTCGCGCTGCGGATCGGGCTGCTCGACCCCGAGGGCCAGCCCGGGATCTTCCGGTGACGCGGTGACGCTGCACGTCTGGGGGTCGATCCCGGTCTGGCTGATCCTGGCGGTGCTGGTCGCCCGGCTGCTCCTGGTGCGCACCCAGTCGGCCAGCGTCACCTGGCTGATGGTCTGCTGCAGCTGCGTCGCCGTCGGGCTCACGATCAACCAGCCCGACGTCACGACGTTCCTCGCCGGTGTGACGCACGTGCCGAACATCGCCGACCTGATCGGCCGCTGCCTGATGGTGTGCGGCATGTTCGCCCTCGCGCAGTCGGTCGAGGCCGCCGCACGCTCCGCCAAGCTCCTGCGCGCCAGCCGCATCATCGGCTGCGTGCTCGTGCTCGTCGCCCTGGTCGGGCTGTTCAGCCTCATCGACGCACCGACCCCGACGGCGCAGTTCATGGTGGCCTACGGCGACCAGCTGCCGACCGCGCTCTACTCCGCGGTCGAGATGACCTACATCGCCATCGTGATCGCCCGGTCGGCCGTCGCCGTGCTGCGCGGGTTCCGGAGCGGCGACGGGCTCGGCCGCCTGTACTGGCTCTTCGTCGTCGGAGCCGCCGGCCTCGTGCTGCTCGCCGGCATCGCGATCGCCCTCGACGCCGTGCACGTCGCCGGCGCGGATGGTGCGGTCGGGGTCCTGTCGACGCTCTACACCCCGGTGTTCCTCGGCTCGATGGTCCTGCTCGCCATCGGCGCAGCCGGCGGCGTCCTGCCCGACGCCGCACGGGAGTTCCGCGACTGGCGGGCCGCCCGACGCCGGTTCCGCGTGCTCGAACCGGAACTCCGGCGGCTCGAGACGGCATCGGGCAACACCGGGCTCTACTTCACGATCGTGTGGCAGCGTCGCCAGTGGCGGAGTCGGCAGCACCGGCTGTCCGTCGAGATCGAAGACCGCGCGCGCGAGGCTGGGCAGGACGTCCCGGCCGCTGCGACGCTCACCACGGCACGACTCAGGGAGATCACATGACCGGCGCACGCATCACGGCACTCGGCACCGCGGCAGGGGCGGTCGGCACGCTCGGACTCGGCGCCTTCGTCGCACGACGGTTGCTGTTCCCGACGCCGTACACGGCGACCGCGACGGTCCGCAGCGCCACGGACACCGAGGTCGAGCTGACCGCCACCCGCGACACCCGCCTGCCGGGCACCTACGACCTGCAGCGCGACGGCACCCGGGTGCAGGTCGGCGCGATCACCACCGCGAGCACGGCGACCGGAGCCAGCAGTGACGGCGACACCGTCCGCCGCAGCGTCACCGCCCCCGTGGCGACCGGTGCGTGGGGCTGGGACGCCCTGCGGTACGACGGACCGGACGACGTGCCCGGCACGGAGCCCGAGGCCGCCACGACCCACGTGGTCCACGTGCACGGGCAGTCCCTCGGCCCGCGCCAGGTCCTGCGCGGTGTCGGGGTCTGGCGTGCGCTCGGCGCCTCGTCCGAGGTCGTCGACACCACCGACCTGCCGCTCCGCTCGCTCGACGCCGGGGCAGCGGACCGCATCGTCGCCGCCGTCCGCGCCGCCCGAGCGCGTGGTGCTCAGCGCGTCGTGCTGCAGGGCTGGTCCGCCGGCGCGCTCGCCTGCTCCGTCGCCGCCGCACGCGTCGACGTCGACGGACTCGTGGCCATGTCACCCCTGCTCGACGTCGCCTCGGCACTCCGCGGAGCCGTCCGGGGCGCGCACCTGCCCGCGTTCGTCGGCACCGTCGCCGCCCGCATCGCGACCACGAACGTGCTGTCGCGGCTCGCCGGGGCCCCGACTCCCGTCACGACGACCACCTGGCAGGACTCGTCGACGCCGACGCTGCTGATCCACTCCGAGGCCGACGCCCTGGTCGCCGCCGACGACGTCGCCGCGCGGCAGGGCGCCACCACGGTCACGTTCCGCACGGCACCGCACACGCTCGAGTGGAACGAGGACCCGGAGCGCTGGGAGCGCGCCGTCCGCGACTTCGCCGCACAGCTGCCCGACGCCGCCTGACGCGGCGGACGCCCGCACGGCCGACCGGCAACCACCCACAGACGTGCAACGGCCCCGGTCTGCGAACAGACCGGGGCCGGCTGCGTCTCGATCCGTTGGGGGGAACCGATCGAGCGCGACGCGCGAGGAGTTGGGGGGAACGTCTCGCGCGTTGTCATCACAGTACCCCCGGACGGGGGTCCGTGGCCGCAAGGACGCGCAGATCGGCGTTGCGGGATCTGAACCCGACCCGAGAACGGACAGGAGGCCCGGTGCCAGCTGGCACCGAGCCTCCTGTCCGTGGGGTGTCAGGTCCTAGGACTCGATCTCGCCCTGGGGCGTGTCGGTCGCGGCCTCGACCGCGGCTGCACCGGCGAGGACCTCTTCGCGGCCCGGCTGACGCCCGGTCTCGAAGTGGAACGCACCGTCGACGAAGTCGACCTTCACGTGGTCACCGGCGTTGAGCTCACCCTGCAGGATGTGCTCGGACAGCTGGTCCTCGACCTCGTGCTGCATCGCGCGACGCAGGGGCCGAGCACCGAGGGACGGGTCGAACCCGACCTTGATGAGCTGCTCCTTGGCCGGCAGCGTGAGCTCGACGGTCATGTCGCGGTCGAGCAGGCGGTCGGCCAGACGCTTCACGAACAGGTCCACGATCTGCAGCAGCTCGGGCTGCGACAGCTGCGGGAACACGATCGTGTCGTCGACACGGTTCAGGAACTCGGGCTTGAAGTGCTTCTTGAGCTCCTCGTTGACCTTGCCGCGCATGCGGTCGTAGCCGACGGCCGAGTCACCCTCGACCTGGAAGCCCACCGGGCCACCGGCGATGCCCTGCGAACCGAGGTTCGTGGTCATGATGATGACGGTGTTCTTGAAGTCGACCACGCGGCCCTGACCGTCGGTGAGACGGCCTTCCTCGAGCACCTGCAGCAGCGAGTTGAAGATGTCCGGGTGGGCCTTCTCGATCTCGTCGAACAGGACCACGGAGAACGGCTTGCGGCGCACCTTCTCGGTGAGCTGGCCGCCCTCCTCGAACCCGACGAACCCGGGAGGGGCACCGAACAGGCGGGAAACGGTGTGCTTCTCACCGAACTCCGACATGTCGAGGGAGATCAGCGCACCCTCGTCGTCGAACAGGAACTCGGCGAGAGCCTTGGCGAGCTCGGTCTTCCCGACGCCCGTGGGGCCGGCGAAGATGAACGAGCCGGAGGGACGGTTCGGGTCCTTCAGGCCGGCACGGGTCCGGCGGATGGTCTTGGACAGGGCCGAGATGGCCTCTTCCTGACCGATGACGCGCTCGTGCAGTGCCTTCTCCATGAAGACGAGACGCGAGGTCTCCTCCTCCGTGAGCTTGAACACCGGGATGCCCGTGGCCTGGGCCAGGACCTCGGCGATGATTCCCTCGTCGACGGTGCCGGACGCGGCGACGTCACCCGCACGCCACTGCTTCTCGAGGCGGAGACGCTCGCCGAGGAGCTTCTTCTCCTCGTCGCGCAGGCTCGCGGCCTTCTCGAAGTCCTGCTCCTCGATGGCGGCTTCCTTCGATCCGCGGACCGTCGAGATCTTCTCGTCGAACTCGCGGAGCTCCGGCGGTGCCGACAGGATCGACAGACGCAGGCGAGCGCCGGCCTCGTCGATCAGGTCGATGGCCTTGTCCGGCAGGAAACGGTCCTGCACGTAGCGGTCCGCCAGGTTCGCCGCGGCGACGATCGCGCCGTCGGTGATGGACACCTTGTGGAACGCCTCGTACTTGTCGCGCAGACCCTTGAGGATGTTGATCGCGTGGGGCAGCGACGGCTCGTTGACCTGCACCGGCTGGAAGCGACGCTCGAGTGCGGCGTCCTTCTCGAAGTGCTTGCGGTACTCGTCGAGCGTGGTGGCACCGATGGTCTGGAGCTCACCGCGGGCGAGGAGCGGCTTGAGGATCGAGGCCGCGTCGATCGCGCCCTCGGCTGCACCGGCACCCACGAGCGTGTGGATCTCGTCGATGAAGACGATGATGTCGCCGCGGGTGCGGATCTCCTTCGTGACCTTCTTCAGGCGCTCTTCGAAGTCACCGCGGTAGCGGGACCCGGCGATGAGCGACCCGAGGTCGAGCGAGTAGAGCTGCTTGTCCTTCAGTGTCTCGGGCACGTCGCCCTTGACGATCGCCTGGGCGAGGCCCTCGACGACGGCGGTCTTGCCGACGCCGGGCTCACCGATCAGGACGGGGTTGTTCTTGGAGCGGCGGGAGAGGATCTGCATGACCCGCTCCATCTCCTTCTCGCGCCCGATGACGGGGTCGAGCTTGCCGTCGCGCGCGGCCTGGGTGAGGTTCCGACCGAACTGGTCGAGGACCTGCGAACCCTGCTGCGCGTTCTGCTGCTGCTCGCCGCCGACGGCGACCGCTTCCTTGCCCTGGTAGCCGGACAGGAGCTGGATGACCTGCTGGCGCACCCGGTTCAGGTCGGCGCCGAGCTTCACGAGGACCTGGGCTGCGACACCCTCGCCCTCGCGGATCAGGCCGAGCAGGATGTGCTCCGTGCCGATGTAGTTGTGGCCGAGCTGCAGCGCCTCGCGCAGGGACAGCTCGAGCACCTTCTTGGCGCGCGGCGTGAACGGGATGTGCCCGGTCGGCTGCTGCTGGCCCTGCCCGATGATGTCCTGGACCTGCTCGCGCACGGCGTCGAGCGAGATGCCCAGCGACTCCAGCGCCTTGGCGGCGACGCCCTCGCCCTCGTGGATGAGGCCGAGGAGGATGTGCTCGGTGCCGATGTAGTTGTGGTTGAGCATCTTCGCTTCTTCTTGAGCGAGGACGACAACACGACGGGCCCGGTCGGTGAATCTCTCGAACATGTGCTCTCCCTTGGCCCCTGATGAGCGGAGCCGACGCTGTGCCGGTCTCGTGTGAGTCCGGCCAAGTACTTCGAGAGTAACCAGCGCTCCCCCCGGGGGCTGCCCCTGTTCGCCGTGGGCGTGACCAGGGTGCGTCTTGTGCGCAGTGAGCGAACGACGAGACGGGCGAGACGGACTGGGCCCCGCCGCCGGTACCGGACCGACGCGCCAGCGGCGGGTCGGCCGTGCCGGTGGGAGAGGCTCGTGGCGGGGTCGCCACGGGCCTCCAGTCCGCTTGTCGGTCGCGCTGGGTCAGGCGCGCCGCACCGCGCGACGCAGGTCGCGTCGGAAGCGGCGCGCGTCGACGCCCAGGGCGTCGAGGACGTCGTGCGCCGAACCGGCGAGCGGATCGTCGACCGAGTCGAGCACGGCGAGGACGACGTGCGGTGGCCGGATGCGCTCCGAACGGCCCGCGATCGTCGCGGCTCGGGCGAGCACGCGCATCGCAGCGGGCGTGCACGCGACGCGGTCGTGTTCGCCGGGGCAGGTGGTGTGGGCACCGACGAAGGCGCGGATGCCGGAGCGGACGGTGTCCGGGGTGATCCGGTGGGCGTCGAGGACGGGGCGGAAGCGGGGCATGCCGGCGCAGAGCGTGACGGCGGCCAGCAGCAGGTGTTCGGCGTCGACGAAGCCGAAGCCGGACTCGTGGGATTCGAGGTCGGCGAGCAGCACGATCTCGCGGCCGTGCCGGACGGAAGGGAGGGCGACGGAGAGCTGACCGGTCTGCATGTATTCAGAATATCGCATGCCGCTGCGAAGGGACAGCCCGCATCGGAGGTCCGCTCGGTACGATCCGCTCATGGAGCAGCCCGTCGTCGGCCTCGTCGTCCACCCGACCAAGAACGTGCAGGAGTCCGTGACGACCCTGCAGCGCTGGAACGCGTCCGGCCAGGGCGAGCTGCTCGCCCGCCGCGCGGATGCCCAGCGCATCGGCGGCGGGGTCGACGTGGTCGACGACGACGACTTCACCGACCGCGTCGACCTGGTCGTGGCCCTCGGCGGCGACGGCACCATGCTCGGCGCGATGCGGCTCGTGGCGAAGCGCCCGGTGCCCGTCCTCGGCGTGAACTACGGCAACGTCGGGTTCCTGGTCGAGATCGAGCCGCCCGAGCTCGAGAGCGCGCTCGAACGGCTGTCCGCCGGCGAGTACCAGCTCGAACCGCACCACGCGCTCGAGGCCCGGTTGTCCTGGGGTGGTGCCCGCACCGACTACCTGGCGTTCAACGACCTGACCATCGTGCGACGGCCGGGCTCCGGGCAGGTGTCGGCCGACCTCAGCGTCGGGGGCCTCGGGTACGGGTACTACCGGGCCGACGCCATCGTGGCCGCGACACCCGCCGGCTCCACGGCGTACAACTACGCCGCCGGTGGGCCGGTGCTCTCCCCCGCGCTGTCCGGCTCGGTGGTGACGCCGGTCGCGCCGATGGCCGGGATCGACCGCTCGGTGGTGCTCGCCGCGCGGGAGCGCTACCGGTTCGACATCGCCGAGGGCACCAGGAGCGCTGCGCTCGAGGTGGACGGGCTCGTGGTCGGCGAGGTGGCCACCGGGGCGCAGATCGACATGCGGCTCCGCAAGGACGCCGGCAGCGTGGTGCGCCTCGACGCCGAGCGGCACGGGCGCACCGGACGCGTGAAGCTCAGCCTGCTCGACCTGCCGGTGCGGCCCGACCAGCTGGTCGAGCTCATCCCGAGCGACCTGCGGCAGAAGCTCCGGCGCGAGATCGACGACTAACGCCGCGCCGGGGCTGGCCCTGGCTATGGCTCCGGCTCCGGCTCCGGCTCCGGCTCCGGGAACGTGAATGGCCCGCTCGAGCAGTGCTCGAGCGGGCCGTCCCATCACCCCACCGGATCGTCTTCCCACAGAACGACCCGGTTTCCCCGCGCCGGCACGGGTGAACGTGCCGGCCGAAGTCCACTGACCTAGTCGGTCAGGTACAGCTGCATGTCCTGCGAGACCGCCTTGGCGAACAGGCGCAGCTTCGCGCGCGACTCCACCCGGCTGACGGCCTGGCGGGTCGTGTGCACGATCTTCGAGATCTCGTCGAGGGTCATCGGCTTGTCGTCGTCCAGGCCGTAGCGCATGCGGATGACGTTCGCCTCGTCGCTGGGCAGCTCGGCGACGATGGAGCGGATGTCGCGGTGCAGCAGCGTCGTCTCGGTGAGCTCGTTCGGGCTCGCGGCGTCCTCGTCCTCGATGAAGTCACCGAGTTCGCTGTCGTCGGAGTCGCCGACCACGGTGTGGATCGAGACCGGCTCGTGCGAGCGACCCTTGAGGTCGACGAGTTCCTCGACGCTCATGCTCAGCTCGGCGGCCACTTCCTCCGGCATCGGCGCACGGCCGAGGTCGACGGTGAGGTCACGCTCGGTGCGCGAGATCTTGTTGATGAGCTCGACGGTGTGCACCGGGATGCGGATCGTACGTGCCTTGTCGGCGAGACCACGCGAGATGGCCTGGCGGATCCACCAGGTGGCGTAGGTCGAGAACTTGTAGCCCTGCGTGAAGTCGAACTTCTCGACCGCACGGACCAGGCCGAGGTTGCCTTCCTGGATGACGTCCATGAAGGGCAGGCCGCGCTGCGAGTACCGCTTGGCGATGCTCACGACGAGGCGGAGGTTCGAGGTGATCATGCGCTCCTTGGCACGCTCACCGTCACGGACGAGCCAGCGGAGTTCACGCTGCAGGGTCTTCGCGAGACCCTTCTCGGTGGCGAGCTTCTCTTCGGCGAAGAGCCCGACCTCGATGCGGCGTGCGATCTGCGCTTCTTCCTCGGCGGTGAGGAGCGAGAGACGGCCGATGTGACGGAGGTAGTCGCCGACCTGGTCGACCGAGGCGCCGCGGACACCGGCGAGCTGCTCGTCGGCCTCGACCTCGGTGTCGAGGGAGGTGGTGGCGGACTCGGCGGTCGCGGTCTTCGATGCCGATGCCTTCTTGGTGGCGGTGCGGCGGGTGGTGCTGGGTGCAGCCGTTGCGATCGTCATGGTGTTTCTCCCTGCGTTCGACGGTGATGGCTTCGTGGGGCGTTGCCTGGGGGTGCTGATGAGTAAAGCGGCCCGGAGGTGTACCCCACAAATCGTTCGGAGCGATTCTCAGGGTTCTCCGTGCTTCATCATCGAAAGCGTCCCCCGCGGGGTACAGCCCACCGACAGTCTGGTCCCCCAATCTGCCCTGGATCAAGCGGATAACGCCGTGTTTCCGGCGTTGCAGGCGTGTTTCACCAGCGTTTCCGATCGTGTACCCCAGGCGACTGCGTACTCCGGACATGCAAAAGGGGTACGTCCGACCGGATCAGTGCGATCTGGTCGTCGTACCCCGAATACCGAATGGGTGGGGGTCACCAGGAGGGTTCGAGCCACCCGTCCCGGCGCTTGGAGACCTCGAGGTCTGCGTCTCGGTCGAACTCGTCGTACTCGCTCTCGATGTCACCGACGAGGCTGCGGCCCGTGAAGGGATGTGCGGTGGTTGCCATGCGGACGATGCTCACCCCGGCACGCGTCGGCGAGGTGAACGGTGCGTGACGGTCCGTCGGCGCTCAGACGTCGAGGTCGTCGACGTCGCCCTCGTCGTCGAGGGGTCCACCGTCGGCTTCGCGGCCGGTTCCGTCGGGCCGGCCGGACGTGCCGGACACCGGGTGCCCGAAGGCGTCCTCCACGTCGAGGTCATCGAGGTCATCGACGCCGGCGACGGACTCCGGGATGGTGGGCATGCGCGACAGGATCACACCGCGCGGTGAACACGGGGTGAAGTGGATCGTGCGCGGGCGCCTACTCGGCCGACGTCGGAGCCGGCGCGGGGCGACCGTGCTCACGCTCGAAGCGGGCGCGCTCCTCGGCCTCGACCTTGGCGTACGCGGCACGCTCGGTCCGGTCGGCACGCATGATCGCGCGCATCACGAACCAGAAGATCAGGCCGACGACGATGGTCGGCGTCAGGGCGAAGACGATCCCGCTTACGACTCCTTCAGGCACCCGAGCATCGTACCCCGGCGGACCGGGAGCTACTTGACCAGCGGGAACAGGATCGTCTCGCGGATGCCCAGGCCCGTGATGGCCATGAGCAGGCGGTCGATCCCCATGCCCATGCCGCCCGACGGGGGCATCGCGTGCTCCAGGGCCCGCAGGAAGTCCTCGTCGACGCGCATCGCCTCGAGGTCACCGCCGGCCGCGAGCTTCGCCTGCTCGACGAACCGCTCCCGCTGCACGACCGGGTCGACGAGCTCCGAGTACGCCGTGCCGAGCTCGAAGCCGCGGACGTACAGGTCCCACTTCTCGACGACGCCCGGACGGGTTCGGTGCTGCCGGGTGAGCGGCGAGGTGTCGACCGGGAAGTTCATCACGAACGTCGGGCGGTCGAGCGAGTCGATGACGAAGTGCTCCCAGAGCTCCTCGACGTACTTGCCGTGCGTGGCGTGGGCGACCTCGACGCCCTCGGCCTCAGCGAGCGCCTGCAGCTCGGACAGCGGGGTCTCCGGGCTGATCGCACGCCCCGCGGCCTCGGACAGCGAGCCGTACATGTCGATGCGGGGCCACTCGCCACCCAGGTCGTAGGTGCTGCCGTCGGGCAGGGTGACCTCGAGCGCACCACCGGTGACCGCGCGGGTCGCGTTCTGCACGAGCTCCTGCGTCAGGTCGGCCATCTGCTCGTAGTTGCCGTACGCCTGGTACGCCTCGACCATCGCGAACTCGGGCGAGTGCGACGAGTCGGCGCCCTCGTTCCGGAAGTTCCGGTTGATCTCGAACACCCGGTCGATGCCACCGACGACGGCGCGCTTCAGGAACAGCTCGGGTGCGATGCGCAGGAACAGCTCGGTGTCGAAGGCGTTCGAGTGCGTCACGAACGGTCGGGCCGAGGCGCCGCCGTGCTGGGTCTGCAGCATCGGGGTCTCGACCTCGAGGTACTCGTGCGCGGTGAAGGTCTGACGGAGCGAGGCCATCACGGCGGCACGGGCACGCACGGTGGCGCGGGCCTCGTCGCGGACGATGAGGTCGAGGTAGCGCTGGCGGACCCGCGTCTCCTCGTTGAGCTCGTTGTGCAGGTTCGGCAGCGGCAGGATCGCCTTCGCCGCGATCGCCCAGTCGTCGACCATGATCGACAGCTCGCCGCGGCGCGAGGAGATCACCCGTCCGTGCACGAACACGTGGTCGCCGAGGTCGACGAACTCCTTCCAGCGGGCGAGGGACTCGTCCCCCACCTCGGCCAGGGAGACCATCGCCTGGATGCGCGAGCCGTCGCCCGACTGCAGGGACGCGAAGCAGAGCTTGCCGGTGTTGCGCGAGAACACCACACGACCCGCGATGCCCACGACGTCCTGGGTCTCCTCGCCGGTCTCCAGGTGCGCGTACTGCTCGCGCACGGCCGGGATCGTCGTGGTGATGGGGAGCTCGGCGGGGTACGCCTCGATGCCCGACTCCAGCAGCTTCGCCCGCTTGTCGAGCCGGACCTGTCGCTGCTCGCTGGTCTCCTGCTCGGCCAGTGCGGCGGCGTCGGCGATCGCGGTGTCGGGGGTGACGGTCTCGTCGGTCATGCGGGTGCGGCTCCGATGGTCGTGGGGGTCGGGGGAAATGCTACCCGCGCCGCGGTCCCGCCCCCGAACCGTGCCCGCCCGAGACCGCGGTCACAACACCCCGCCCGCACCACGCCCACCGGTCACAATCCGTCGGCTCGAGCACGCGCAACCGACAGGTCGTGACCACTCGGGCGAACTGAGCGGGGAGTCTTGACCACTCGAGCACCCGGCCCCGACCGACTCCTCGCGCCGCGGTCCCGCCCCCGAACCGCTAGAGCGCCGACTGCCCGTCGGCGGCGGTGAGCGCGTTGTCGACGGCGGAGCGGACGAGCGCACCGAGGACACGGCCCGGGTGTTCGACGCCGATGCCGGACAGGGTGCCCGCCGACTGGTCCACGATCGCGGTCGAGAAGCTCACGGCGGCCCGCACCGCATCGGCGTACGCGGGCCGGTCCGCCTCGGCGACGACGAACGGTTCGGCGCCCATCTCGACCACGAGCGCCTGTGCGATCGGCAACACGGGCGCCGGGGCGGTCACCGCGCAGTACGCGTCGCGCAGCCGGGACAGGTCGACGCTCGTGCCCGTGAAGGCCATCGCGGGGTGGATCGCCAACGGGATGGCACCGGCCGCCATCGCCGGGGCGAGGATGCCGACGCCGTGGTCGGGGCTGGTGTGCACGACGAGCTGCCCCGGCTGCCAGATCCCGGCGTCCGCCAGCCCCTGCACGAGCGAGGCGAGCTGGTCGTCCGGCACCGCGAGCAGCACGAGTTCGCTTCGCTCGACCAGGTCCGGCGTCGCGAGCACCGGGGCGCCGGGCAGCATCGCCTCGGCGCGGTCACGGCCCTCGTCGGACACGGCGGTCACCCCGACGACGGCGTGCTCCGCGTTCGCCAGGGCTGCTCCGAGGACCGGTCCGACCCGTCCGGCGCCGACGATGCCGACCCCGAGACGCCCGGCCCTCATCGCGCGGCTCCGGTCGGTGGGACGTCGCCCCAGCCGGCAGGGACGGCACCGGACCGGCGGGCCGCCGTCGGTCCGGCAGGGGCTCCGGACCCGGGCACGGTGTCGACCGCAGCGTGCGTGGCGGTCGCGGGACGGGCCTCCCGTTCGCGCCAGCGGTGCGTCGTGTCGACCGCGGCCGCCTCGACGGCACGCTGCGTCGTCTCCGCCCACAGGCGCTGCGCGTCCCGCGCGTCGAGCGCGCCGACGCGGGCCGAGACCGGGCCGGCCACGGTGTGGACGTGGACGGCCGCGAGCCGCAGGGCACGCTCGAGGGGACCCTGCTCGACCTTGACGCTCTGCACCCGGGGCAGCGGCACGATGACGAGCGAGCGCCACACGGCACCGAGCCGCAGCAGCACCGCACCCTGCACGAACCGGTAGCCGTTGCGCCGGAACGCGAACGGACGGAGCCAGGCGCCACGGCGTGGGGAGTGCACGAAGCCACCGCGGTCGCCCGAGGTGGTGAGGCTGTCGTCGACGACGTCCACGGCTTCGGCCGCGCCCTCGCGCAGGGCTTCCTGCGACGCCTCGGGGCCGGCGACGACGGTGCCGACGAGCCCGGGCAGGATGATGTCGAGGACCTCGCGGACGTCCGCCGTTGTACCCACGGGCAGCACGATCGAGGACACCTGCTGGTTGCTCGACGCCCCGTTGCCGGCGCTCGTCGCCCGGTTGATGCGGATGTCCCACCAGCCGAACGGACGCCACAGCAGCGGCTGGGCGACGCTGACGGCGTGGATGCGGCCGGGCGGCAGCGTCTCGTTCGACGTCGAGACCAGCCCGAAGCCGATCCGGATGCCGTCGCGGGTCTCGGCGATCGTGTACTGCAGCGAACGGGAGAACTTGCGGACGTAGTAGCCACCGGCACCGAGCACGGCGGGGAACAGCCCGAACAGCACCGCGAACTCGCCGGTGAGGGCGACGCTGACGATCATGCCGGCGATGACGATCAGCAGGAACAGCGTCGTGCCGGACAGCAGCATCGACGCGATGAGCCGCCCCGGGCGCACCTTGACGATACGGGTGGCGTGCACGGCTGCCGGGTCGAGCTCGGGCGAGAACATCTCGTCGACGCGGTCCTGCAGTGCTCCGTGCGACTGCCGCGACGGGCCACCGTGGCCGTCGTCGTCCTTCGCGCCGGACGCGAGCACCAGGATCCGCTGCCGCAGGTCGTCGGCGGCGCGGGCCCCGAGGTAGGCGAGCTGCACGTTGGCGTCGTTGCCGGCCTGCGCGATCTCGAGCTTGGCGGTGCCGAACACCCGGGGCACGAGCGGCCGCTGGATGTTGATGCCCTGGATCCGGTCGAGCCGGGCCTTGCGGTGGTTCCGGAACAGCACGCCCGAGCGCACCTCGACGATCTCGCCGGTGACGCGGAACTCGTGCATGCGCCAGGACAGGTAGAACAGGCCGATCAGCACCAGGAGCAGCACCACGATGCCGAGCAGGACCCAGCCGACGACACCGTGCTCGTACACGTACCGGACCGGGTCACCGTCCTCCTGCTGCTCGCCCGGGATGAAGAACTCGACGAGCTGGTCACGCAGGCTGTTCAGCACGTAGCCGAGGATGACGATGAGGAAGATCCCGCCCTTGAGCAGCGGGGTGAGCGGGTGCAGGCGGTGCCACTCGCCGTCGGTCAGGGGTGCCGCGGCGGCCGCGTTGCCCCGGGTGGGCGGGGCGGGCGGGGCGGGTGGCGGGGTGCCCGGTCGGAAGGTCACGGACGACCCCTACAGTCCGGCGCGACGGGACTCGGCGAGCTCGACGAGGCGGTCGCGCAGTTCGTCGGCGTCCGCTGCCGGGACACCCGGGATCCGGACGTTCGTCGCAGCGGCGGCGGTGACGAACTTGAGCTCGCTCATGCCGAGCGCCCGGTCGAGCGGCCCGCGGGCGACGTCGACGAGCTGCATCCGGCCGTACGGGACCGCCGTGAAGCGCTGCCACATGAGGCCGCGGCGCACGACCAGGTCGTCGTCACGGAGCGCGTAGCCGATGGCCCGGACCCGTCGGGGCGTGAGCGCGGCGGTGATCGCCGTGACGACCGCGACGACGATGCCGATGGAGAGCCAGACGGTGCCGGCCCCGGAACCGAAGCCGTCGGTGACGATCCCGATGAGCACGCAGCCCGCGGTGAGCACGACACCGATCACGAGCGTGGTGATGAGTTCGGTCCACACGAGCTTCGCGGACACCCGCTGCCAGGCGATCCCACCGAGGCCGAGGCCGGGCTCGTCGAGTCGTTCACGCGGCATCGCGGGCCTCCTGGGGTTGCTCGGTCAGTTCACCGTCGTCGAACCGTTGCGGGGATCGTCACGGTCGTCGTCGTCACCCGGGGGTGCGATGCACATGCGCTCCGCCACGAGTGCGCAGACCGTCAGGACGATCCCGCCCCCGACGGCGATCACGTTCGGCAGGGTCGAGCCTAGCGAAGGCGTCGCGGAACGGGTCAGCAGGTACAGCACGAGGCCGAGGGCGAACCCGCCCAGCAGCGTGCCGCAGATGCTGGACGCCTTCGCGAGCACGACGACCCGCGTCGCGTAGAGCGGGTCGACCGGCCGCTGGCGTCCGGCACCGTCGCGCGCGTGCCGGCGCACCGGGCGCGCCATGAGCACGACGGCGACGCCGATGAACGCGAGCGTGACGCCGAGCGGGATCGAGAACAGGAACGTCGGCAGCTGGCGCGACGCCAGGACGGCGTCGAGTGCGAAGCCGGCGACCACCGTCACGACGGCGATGCTGATCAGCGTGGAGGCGCGGGTGGGCTTCATGCGCTGGTCGCGCTCCCCGCAGGCCGGGAGGCCCGTGCCGGCTCCGCGAACAGGCGCGGCTCGTCGACGCGCTCGGTGTCGTCCCCCACGGCGGCGAGCAGGTCGGCCACCGGCCCGGCACCGGGCAGGACGGCCTCGGGGTCGGCGTCGAGCCACGGGGCGAGCACGAACGCGCGCTCCGCTGCCCGGGGGTGGGGCACGACCAGGGTGTCCGTGGCGATCCGCAGGTCATCCACGGCGATGACGTCGAGGTCCAGGGTGCGGTCGCCCCACCGGACCTCGCGCGTGCGGCCGTGGGCGTCCTCGATGCCGTGCAGGGCGTCGAGGAAGGCCTGCGGCTCGAGTTCGGTGTCGACGACCACGACGGCGTTCCGGTAGCGGGGCTTCGACGTGTCGAGGCCGTCGAGGGTCACGGCGACGGACTCGACCTCGCGGCTCGAGGCCACCGGCTCGACCCCGGGCAGGGCGGCGATCGCGGTGGCGGCGGCGCGGAGCGTGCTCCCCCGGTCGCCGAGGTTCGCTCCGAGGGCGACGACGACCCGGTGGGTCATTCTTCTTCCTCGTCCGGCACCGTGGCGCCGCGGGCACGCCGGATGGTGATCGAGACGTCGGTGAACGGCACGGTGATCGGGGCCTGCGGCTTGTGCACCGTGACCTCGGTCGCGAGTGCGGCTCGGTGGGTCAGCACGGCCGCGGCGATGCGCTCGGCCAGGGTCTCGATCAGGTCGACCGGGTCGCGTTCGATCTCGGCGACGACCTGCTCGGCGAGGACGCCGTAGTGCACGGTGGCGTCGAGGTCGTCGCTGCCCGAGGCGGCGCGGGCGTCGAGCTCCACGGCGACGTCGACGACGAAGTCCTGGCCGTCCTCGCGCTCGTGGTCGAAGACGCCGTGGTGTCCGCGGGCGCGGACCCCGGTGAGTCGGATGGTGTCGTTCACGATCGAGCTGCCCTCCAGGCGTCCCAGACGTCGAGCACGGCACGGGTCGGTGCCGGGTCGTGCACGCGCACACCCCACGCGCCGCGTTCGGCGGCGAGCAGGCTGATGGCGGCGGTGGCGAGGTCGCGCTCCCTGGGCGGGGCACCCTCGGGGCTCCCGACACCGTCGAGGAACCGCTTGCGTGAGGCGGCGACGAGCACCGGCAGGCCGATCGAGGCGAAGCGCTCGTAGCCGGCCAGGATCTCCCAGTTCTGCACGCCGTGCTTGGCGAAGCCGAGGCCCGGGTCGATGACGACCTGCTCCTGCCGGACGCCGAGCACGATGAGTTCGGCGACCCGGAGTTCGACCTCGCGCCGGACCTCTTCGACCGCGTGGGTGTACTCGGCGTTGCGGTACCTCCGGTCGCTGTGGCCGCGCCAGTGCATGACGACGAAGCCGACGCCCGTCGACGCCACGACCCGGGCCATGTCGGGGTCGGCGAGCCCACCGGAGACGTCGTTGACGATGGCGGCACCGAGGTCGACGGCACGCTCGGCCGTCGCGGCGTTCATCGTGTCGACGCTGACCGGGATGCCCTCGGCGACGAGCTGCTGCACGACCGGCAGCACCCGTTCCTGCTCGACCGGCACGGGCACGCGCTCCGAACCGGGGCGGGTGGACTCCCCACCGACGTCGATGACGTCCGCACCGGCGGCGACGAGGTCCCGTGCGTGCTGCACGGCGGCGTCGTAGGCCTGGTGCAGCCCGCCGTCGCTGAACGAGTCGGGGGTGACGTTGAGGATGCCGAGCACCCGGGTGCGCTCCTCGGCCGGACCACCGCGGTCACGGCGACGGCCGGTCACGACCTCCGGTACCGGCCGGGGTGCACGGAGGTCGATCGCGACCGTCGCCGGTTCGGCGGCGGCGGCGCGGGCACGACTCACCTCGGCGAGTCGACGCTCTCGTCGCGTCGGCAGCTCGGTCATGCCGGCCTACGCGGGGGCGATACCCGGGTTGCCGAACGGGCGACGACGGGTCTTCGAGGTCGACTCGGAGTCCGACGGGTCCGCTGCGGTCGAGGCGGCCTTGCCGGGCACGTCGATCGCGGGCAGGTTGCTGACCGGGCGCTTGTCGCTGGAGAGCCACTGCGGGCGCTCCGGCAGCTTGCGGACGTCCTTGAAGATCTCCACGAGCTCCGGAGCGTCGAGCGTCTCCTTCTCGAGGAGCTCGCCGGCCAGGCGGTCGAGGATGTCGCGGTTGTCGTTGAGCACCTGGTAGGCCTCGTCGTGCGCGGCCTCGAGCAGGGCGCGGGTCTCGGCGTCGACCGTCTGGGCGATGGTCTCCGAGTAGTCGCGACCGGTGCCACCGCTCATGTCACGGCCGACGAACGGCTCGCTCGAACCGGACCCGAGCTTCACGGACCCGACGGCCTGGCTCATGCCGTACTCGGTCACCATCTTGCGGGCGGTGCCGGTGGCCTTCTCGATGTCGTTCGAGGCGCCCGTGGTCGGGTCGTGGAAGACGATCTCCTCGGCGACGCGACCACCCATGGCGTAGGTGAGCTGGTCGAGGAGCTCGTTGCGGGTGACCGAGTACTTGTCCTCGAGCGGGAGCACCATCGTGTAGCCGAGGGCACGGCCGCGGGGCAGGATCGTGATCTTCGTGACCGGGTCGGTGTGCCGCATCGCCGCTGCCGCCAGGGCGTGGCCGCCCTCGTGGTACGCGGTGATCAGGCGTTCCTGGTCGGACATGATCCGGGTGCGGCGCTGCGGGCCGGCCATCACGCGGTCGACGGCCTCGTCGAGGGCACGGTTGTCGATGAGCTGCGCGTTCGAGCGGGCGGTCAGCAGGGCCGCCTCGTTCAGGACGTTCGCCAGGTCGGCACCGGTGAAGCCCGGCGTCTTGCGGGCGAGCAGCTCGAGGTCGACGCTCGCGGCGAGCGGCTTGCCCTTCGCGTGCACCTCGAGGATCTGCTTGCGGCCGGCGAGGCCCGGGGCGTCGACGCCGATCTGGCGGTCGAAACGGCCGGGGCGCAGGAGCGCGGGGTCGAGCACGTCGGGACGGTTCGTCGCGGCGATGAGGATGACGTTCGTCTTGCCGTCGAAGCCGTCCATCTCGACCAGGAGCTGGTTCAGCGTCTGCTCGCGCTCGTCGTTGCCACCGCCGATGCCGGCACCACGGTGACGACCGACGGCGTCGATCTCGTCGATGAAGACGATGGCCGGCGAGTTCGCCTTGGCCTGCTCGAAGAGGTCACGGACACGGCTCGCACCGACACCGACGAACATCTCGACGAAGTCCGAACCGGAGATCGAGTAGAACGGCACGCCGGCTTCTCCCGCGACGGCGCGGGCGAGCAGGGTCTTGCCGGTTCCGGGAGGGCCGTAGAGCAGCACGCCCTTCGGGATCTTCGCCCCGACGGCCTGGAACTTCGCGGGCTCCTTGAGGAACTCCTTGATCTCGTGGAGTTCTTCGATCGCCTCGTCGGCACCCGCGACGTCGGCGAACGACACCTGCGGGTTCTCCTTGTTGTTGATCTTGGCCTTCGACTTGCCGAACTGCATGACCTTCGAGCCGCCACCCTGGGCGCTCGAGAGCAGGAACCAGAACAGGGCACCGATGATCAGGAACGGCAGCAGGATGCCGAGCAGCGACAGGAACCAGTTGCCCTGGGCGACGCGGTCGTTGTAGCCGTCCGGCAGGTTGGCGTCGTTGACGGCCTGGACGACCTCTTCGCCGCGTGGCGTGGAGTAGTAGAACTGCTCCTGCTTGTCGCCGTCCTTCAGGACGAGGTCGACCCGCTGCTCGGTGGAGTTGATGGTCGCGGACGAGACCTTGTCATCGGAGAGCTGCTCGAGACCCTTCTGGGTGTCGATCTCTTGCGTGCTGCCCTGGCTGATGACGCTCCAGCCGATGAAGATGCCCGCCAGCGCGATCAGCACGTAGAGGTACGGGCCGCGGAAGATGCGCTTGAAGTTCATGTGATCCGGGCGCGAGTGCCCGACACCTTTCTCTGCCGAAGTTGCGTGCAGGTCAGCATACGGCCGCGATTCTGTGGCGAGAATGGGTGTCCTCTGCGGGCGAACTCACCCCCGGGCCAGAGTCGGCCGAGTGCGACCCGAGCGCGGCGGGCCGCCCGTCAGGAGTAGACGTGCGGAGCGAGGACGCCGACGCCGCGCAGGTTGCGGTAGCGCTCGTCGTAGTCCAGGCCGTACCCGACCACGAAGGCGTCGGGGATGTCGAAGCCCACGTACTTCACGTCGACCTCGACCTTGGCGGCCTCGGGCTTGCGCAGCAGGGCGACGATCTCGACGCTCGCGGCACCACGGGACTGCAGGTTCTGCTTGAGCCACGACAGGGTCAGACCGGAGTCGATGATGTCCTCGACGATCAGGACGTCGCGGCCGTGCAGGTCGGTGTCGAGGTCCTTGAGGATCCGCACCACGCCGGACGACTTCGTGCCGGAGCCGTACGACGACACCGCCATCCAGTCCATCCGCGCCTGCATCTTGAGGTGGCGCGAGAAGTCCGCCATCACCATGACGGCACCCTTGAGCACCCCGACGAGCAGCGGGTCGCGGCCCGCGTAGTCGGCGTCGACGACCGCCGCGAGCTCGGCGAGCTTCTCGTCGATCTGCTCGGGGGTGAAGAGCACTTCGGACAGGTCTGCCTGGACGTCGGAGAGTTCCACCACGCCAGCCTAACCGGCGCTGAACTCGATGCGGTCGCCGGTCCGCGTGGCACGGACGCCCGGCAGGTCGATCGGGCCCTGTCCGCTCCAGTCCGTGACCAGCCGGCAGACCTCGAGCGTCTGCACGCGCGACAGCGTCACCCCGAACTCGCTCTCCACCGCCAGGCGCACGAGTCGCTGCCGGAGCGCCGGCGGGTTCGCCCCGAGCGCCCGCACCGACAGCGAGATGCCCGCCTCGGAGTGCTCGGCGATGTCCTCCGCGATCTCCTCCGCGAAGTGGTCCAGCGCCGCGGAGTCCTCGCGCAGCTGGTCGGCCGTGCGGGCCAGGGCCTCGGGCACCCCGGCGCCGAGCTCCCGTTCGAGCACCGGCAGCAGGGTGTTCCGCACCCGCACCCGTGCGTACGCGGGGTCGTCGTTCTGCGGGTCGTGCCACGGTGCCAGCCCCGCTGCGGCGCACGCCTGCCGGGTCGCGTGGCGCCGGACCGACAGGAGCGGCCGGCCGTAGGCCGGACCGCCGTCACGGCGGGCGAGCGGCTGCATGCCGGACAGGCTGTCCGGCCCGCTGCCGCGCAGCAGGCCGAGCAGCACGGTCTCGGCCTGGTCGTCCAGGGTGTGGCCCAGCAGCACCAGGGGTGACCCGGTGGCGGCCGCGACCTCGGCGATCGACGCGTGGCGGGCCTCCCGGGCGGCGCCTTCCGGACCACCGTCGGAGCCGACCGTGACCCTGCGGACCGTCACCGGGTCGAGTCCCAGCTCGGATGCCTGCCGGGAGGCGCGGCTCGCGACCGCCTCGGAGCCCGCCTGGAGCGCGTGGTCGACGACCACTGCCCCGGCCCGCAGACCCTGCTTGCCCGCTTCGAACGCGGTGGCCGCAGCGAGGGCGAGGGAGTCCGGTCCGCCGCTCAGTGCGACGAGCACCAGGTCGCCTGCGGCGACCACGCCGTCGTCGACGGCTGCGGCGAGCAGGTCGCGGACGGCCAGGCGGGTCTCGGCGACGGCGGGGTCGAGCCGGGGACGCGGAGAGTTCACCCGGTAACGTTAGCCGCGCTTTCGCAACACACGACAGTCCCCGAAGCAGACACAGGAGCGCAACATGGCCGCGTACGACGTCGTCGTCGAGATCCCCAAGGGCAGCCGCAACAAGTACGAGGTGGACCACGAGACCGGTCGCGTCTACCTCGACCGCGTGCTGTTCACCTCGTTCGTCTACCCCACCGACTACGGGTTCTTCGAGAAGACCCTGGCCGACGACGGTGACCCCGTGGACGCGCTGCTGCTGCTCGAGTTCCCGACGTTCCCCGGCGTCGGCGTCAAGGTCCGCCCCGTCGGCGTCTTCAAGATGAGCGACGAGGCCGGCAACGACGAGAAGGTCCTCGTCGTCCCCGCCAAGGACCCGCGCTGGGCGCACATCCAGGACATCTCGGACGTGCCGGAGCAGACGAAGGCCGAGATCGCGCACTTCTTCGAGCGCTACAAGGACCTCGAGCCGAACAAGTGGGTCAAGGCCGAGGGCTGGGGCGACGCCGCCGAGGCCGAGCGCATCGTGCAGGCCGGTCAAGCCGCGTACGTGCCCGGCTCGCACTGACGATTCCCTGACGACGAACGGCGCCCGCTCTCCTTCCGGAGGGCGGGCGCCGTTCTGTGGTGCTGCTGTCGCGCGGGGCGGGGCGTGCGCGGGCGGAGCGTGGCGTGCGGGGGCGCGGCGTGCGGGGGGCGCCCCTGGTGGAAACGGGCGTACCGGGTGGAAACGGGCGTACCTGGTGCGTTGATCCGTGCAGGCACGCCCGATCTCGCTTGGTACCGCAGCCGCTCTGGGAAAGAACGGGCACAGCGGGAGCGGGCTACAGGGAACCGCTCGGGCGGGCGACGTACGGCATGAGCTGGTTCGGCAGCCAGATGGCACGCTCGACGACGCCGACGCCGGGGCGCGCGGCCTCGACCATGGTGCCGTAGCTCGTCACGATCGAGTCGTGGTACGCCCCCGAGGCCGTGCCGTTCGACGAGTAGAACAGGATGTCGCCGGGCTGGCGCTGGGACAGCGGGACGAGGCGGCCGATCGACTTGAAGTAGTTGTACTGCCAGACGACGTTGTGTCCGCCGGTCGCGATGCCCTGCGAGCTGTAGGCCATCATCACGAGGCCGGAGCAGTCCCAGGTGTTCGGGCCGGCGCCGGTCAGGACGTACGGCTCGCCGAGCTGGGCACGGGCGAACGCGATGGCGCCGGCGGCCTTCGAGGGGCTGCTCGGGGTCGGAGCGGGGGCCGGAGCGGGCGCCGGTGCCGGAGCAGGGGAGGGTGCCGGCTTGCTCGGCGTGCTGGGGGTGCTCGGCTTGCTCGGGGTGCTCGGCTTCGCGGGGGTGCCGGGGTTCGACGGGGTGCTGGGCGTGGACGGCGTGCTCGGCACGGCCGGGGTGGAGGTCCCGCCGCCGGTGCTGCCGGTGCCGCCCGTGTTGCCGGTGTTGCCGGTGTTGCCGGTGTTGCCGGTGTTGCCACCGCTCGTGCCGCCGCCGGAGGCGTTCCCGGTGCCGGAGCCGTTCCCGGTGCCGGCGTCGCGCGTCTGCTTCGCGATGGCGGCCGCGGCGGCCTTCGCCTGCTGCGCACTCCAGTACGCGGTCTCCGTCGCGACGCTCGTGCCCTTCAGGTACGCGAGCTGGCGCAGGACCTCGGTCTGCTGGTCCTGTTCCTTCTGCACCCGGGCCTGGGCGCCTGCGGCCACGTCGTTGGCCGTCGCGAAGGTGGTCTTCGTCGCCTCGGTCGCCTTGCTCAGGGCCTTCTCGGCCGCGGACTGCTGGGCGGCCAGGGACTCGACGGTCTTCTGATCGGCGCGTGCTTCGGCCAGGACCGTCGCGGAGCGCTCGGACAGGTGCGACATCGTGCCGACGCGGTAGAGCAGGTCCTTCGAGTCCGACGAGTCCATGAGCATGGTCGTCGACAGGTCACCGCCGCCCGTGCGGGACAGCTCGACCACGAGCCCGGCGACCTGGCCGGCAGAGTCGTCCGCCCGGGCCTTCGCACGCTTCGACTGCGCGGACAGGTCGGCGAGGGTGTCCTTCGCCTCCTGCTGCTGCGACGCCGCCAGGGCGTACGCCTGCCCGGCCTGCTGCTCGGCGACACCGGCCTGGTCGGCGGCGTCCTGCAGCGTGCCGAGCCGGTCGCTCAGCTCGTCGACCGTCTGCTGGGCGTCGGCCGCATCGGACTTGGCGGCCTTGACGTCGTCCCAGGACGGACCCGAGGGTGCGGCCTGGGCCGGTCCGGCGATGACGACCGACAGGCCGATGCCGAGCACGGCGATGGTCGCGATCCCGCAGGAGAACGAGCGAGCGGAGGTGTTCATGACGTGGGTCGACGCCTTCTGGTGGCGCTGATGCTCATACCGAGATCCCCCGCGCTGCCATGAAGGGGACCGGGTCGACGGCAGCGCCGTTGATCCGGGTCTCGAAGTGGAGGTGGCACCCGGTCGACCAGCCGGTCGAGCCGATCTTGGCGATCTGCTGTCCCGCGGTGACGTGCTGGCCGGCGGTGACCATGATCCCGCCGTCGACGACGTGGCCGTACGCGGTGGAGATGCCACCGCCGTTGTCGAGGATGACCTCGTTGCCGTACCCGCCGCCGTTGCCGGCGAAGGTCACGGTGCCGTCGTGTGCCGCGTAGATCGGGGCGTAGCAGGCCGGGGCCAGGTCGACGCCCGCGTGCAGGGCGCTGACGTGCGTGTAGGGGTCGACGCGGTAGCCGTACGGGCTGGTCTGGAACCCGCCGGCGGGTCGGACCCACCCGGCCGGGTTGGCGCTGCCGCCACCGGTGCCGCCCTGGCTGGTCGCCGCGGCCTTGGCTGCTGCCTTCGCGGCGGCTGCTGCGAGGCGGGCCTGGCGGGCCTTCTCGGCGGCGACGCCCTTGCGGTAGTCGGCCTCGACGCCGCGCTGCTTCGAGGTGAGCGCGGTCAGCTGCGCCTCGAGCCGGGACTCGTTGTCGTTCTGGGCGTCCACCGCGGTCTGTGCGGCGTCGGCGGCACCCTGGGCCTGCTGCATCTTCGACTGTGCGGCGTCGGCGAGGTCCCCGAGGGCCTGCTTGGCGCGGTCGGCCTTGTCGGCGAGGCCCTGGGCCACACCGCGGTCCTGCGAGGCCTGCGCGTAGATGCCCTCGGACTGCTCGCTGAGCTTCGACATGGCGCCGAGTTCGTAGAGCAGGTCGCCGGAGTCGGACGGGTGCGTGAGGATGTCCGTCGTCACGTCGTCACCGCTGGTGCGACCGAGCTGGGCGGCGAGCTGACCGGCCTGCTCCTCCGACCGCGCGGCGGTCTGCTTGGCTTCATCCGCCTGCGACTGGAACTTCTTCTGCTTGAGCGTCGCCTCGTCGTACTTGTTCTGCGCGGCCTGGTACGCCTCGCCCGCGGCCTGTGCGGCCTTCTGCTTGGCAGCGGCCTCGCTCTTCAGCGATGAGATGAGCGACTTGATCTCGCTGACCTTGGCCTGCTGGGCACTGGTCGACGACTTCGCCCGCTGCACCTCGTCCCAGCTGGGGTAGCTCGCGGCGCTGGCGGACGACGCCGGGGCGAGGACCGCGAGCGTGCCGGCTGTGAGCGCGACGGCGACCGCGGCGGCGATCAGGCGGCTGCGGGAGCGGAGGGAGAAGGGAGTGGAGGTCGACATGTATCTCGATTTCGTAACAGCGCGGCAAGGCTCACGCACGTAACACTGTTAACAGGTGCAACAGTAACAACACGGGTCGCAGGCTCGACAGCCCCTCGGACGAGGGGTGCGGCCGCCGACGATGCTCGCACCGACAGCATCGGAGACCCGTGCGCTGACGCCGCGACACGCCGGGGATGCACGGTTGGCGGGGTTGGATTTGTGAAACCCGGGGGGCATCCGTATGCTTGTCCATCGGTAGCGCGATGCACTGCTTGCGGCCCTATCGTTTAGTGGCCTAGGACACCGCCCTTTCACGGCGGCAGCACGGGTTCGAATCCCGTTGGGGTCACTCCTTGAGTGAGCGAGCAAGTAGTACTGAACAACACCACAGCAATTCAATATGGCCCTGTAGCGCAGCTGGTTAGCGTGCCGCCCTGTCACGGCGGAGGTCGCGGGTTCAAGTCCCGTCAGGGTCGCCACGGCTGGATAGCTCAGTTGGTAGAGCGTTCGACTGAAAATCGAAAGGTCCACGGATCGATGCCGTGTCCAGCCACCGGTGAAGGCCCCCTGCTTCGGCAGGGGGCCTTTTCCGTTGTCCGGCCGGTGTGACGTCGGCCGCAAAAACACCGGTGTTCGCGCGTCGAACCGTGGCATGCGCGTGTTCAACGAGTGAACACCGGTGTTTTGCGGACTGCCTACGCCTCGCGGGTCTTCGGGCTGCTGTCGTTCGTCTTCGCCGGGTCGCGCTCGACCACGGCGCCCAGGGCATCGTCGATCCGCGACATGAGCTCCGCGGGGATCGTGACGCCGGCTGCGCCCGCGTTGTCGTGCACCTGCTCCGGACGCGAAGCCCCGATGATCGCCGAGGCGACGTTCTCGTTCTGCAGGACCCAAGCGACCGCGAGCTGCGCCATCGACAGGTTCAACTCGTCGGCGACCGGCTGCAGCTCCTGCACCGAGGACAGCACCTCGTCGCGCATGAACCGCTTGATCATGTCCGCGCCGCCCTTGTCGTCGGTCGCGCGGGAGCCCTCGGGCAGCGGCTGACCCGGCTTGTACTTGCCGGTGAGCACACCCTGGGCGATCGGCGACCAGACGATCTGCGAGATGCCGAGTTCCTTCGAGGTGGGGACGACCTCGTCCTCGATGACCCGCCACAGCGCCGAGTACTGCGGCTGGTTCGAGATGAGCTGGAAGCCGAGGTCCTTCGCGAGCGCAGCGCCGGCCCGCAGCTGGTCCGCGGTCCACTCGCTGACGCCGACGTACAGGACCTTGCCCTGACGCACGATGTCCGCGAAGGCCTGCATCGTCTCTTCGAGCGGGGTCTCGTGGTCGTAACGGTGCGCCTGGTACAGGTCGACGTAGTCCGTCTGCAGCCGCTGCAGCGAGCCGTCGATCGACTCGAGGATGTGCTTGCGGGACAGCCCGGTGTCGTTGTGGCCCTTCGGACCGGTCGGCCCGAAGACCTTCGTGGCGATCTCGAGGGACTGGCGCCGCTCCCCCTTGAGCGCTTCGCCGAGGACCGTCTCCGCGCCGGTGTTGGCGTAGACGTCGGCGGTGTCGAACGTCGAGATGCCGACCTCGAGGGCTGCCTTGACGCAGGCGATCGCCGCGTCGTTCTCGACCTGGGATGCGTGGGTGAGCCAGTTGCCGTAGGTGATCTCGGAGACCTTGAGGCCCGAGTTGCCGAGGTAGCGGTACTCCATGTGCGTGTCACTCCTGTCGTGGGGCGCGTCGGTGCGACCCGAACCGTGACGGTAGTCCGACGTCGTCGGCGCGCACTCGGCAAGGCGGCGCAGCGCTGTACGCTGATGTTTCAGAAATGGTCGGCAAAGACGAAACCCCGGCGATGTGGCCTGAGCCAGTGATCGTTCCGGGGTCTTCGATATATGAGTTTACGGGGCGAGCGTTCGATGTCAACTGGAGGTCGCGTGGAGCCGGCGGACGTCGTGGACCTGCTGACCCGGGAACGCCTTCGTTCCTACTTCCACGCTGTGCCCGACGACGCACGCGCTGTCGGGCTCTACGAATGGAACATGCGAGCTGCAGCTGCCGTGATGGAGCTGACCGGGGCGGTCGAGAGCGTGGTGCGCAACACCGCAGACGTGCAGCTCCGCGCTTGGGCAACTGCTCGTCACCCCGGCTCATCCTGGCTCGACGTCCTTCCCCTCGACGCCCAAGGCAAGAACGATCTGGTCGTCGCGCGACGACGTGCCACGCGAGGAGGGAAACGAGCAGAAGTGCACGGGCGAGTCGTCGCCGAACTGAGCTTCGGGTTCTGGCGGTACCTGTTCGAGTCTCGTTACCTGACGGCCCTGTGGACACCGGCACTCCACCGCGCGTTCCCACACGGCCCGGCGGATGCGCTGACTCGCCAGCGCGAGGTTCGGACACGTATGCAGCAACTGCACTTCGTGCGGAACCGCGCCGCCGCCACGAGCCGATCCATGGGCGTGATCTTCGGCGGGACCACGATTACGCGATCGAACTGCTCGGATGGATCCACCCCGGCGCCGCGGCTTGGGCACAGGACGTGACGATGCTCGGCACGGTGCTCGATGCCCGACCCAGCATCTGAGGGGCAGGATCGGAGGGGTTCGGCGCAGGGCTGCGCCGCGGAGAGCGAGGGAGCGTCCATGACCGGAGCGAGCGTGTTGTTCATCGGCGGGAGCGGCGTGATCAGCGCCGCCTGCGTCCGGGAAGCCGTCGAGCGGAGGTTCGACGTGACCGTGCTCAACCGGGGGACCACCGGGGGCAGGCCGATCCCGGAGGGTGTGACGCGCCTCCAGGCTGATGTGTCGGACCGCAGCGCACTGGCGGACGCACTCGGCGACCAGCGCTTCGACGTGGTCGTGAACTGGATCGCCTTCACGCCGGACCAGGTGCAGGCCGACGTCGACTTCTTCGCCGGGCGGACGCGGCAGTACGTGTTCATCAGCTCGGCCTCGGCGTACCAGACGCCGGCGACGCACCTGCCGATCACGGAGTCGACGCCGCTGAAGAACCCGTACTGGCAGTACTCGCGCGACAAGATCGCGTGCGAGGAGCTGCTGATGGAGGCGTACCGGGAGCAGGACTTCCCGGTGACCATCGTGCGGCCGTCGCACACCTACGACGAGACGAAGCTGCCGCTGACCGGCGGCTGGACCGCGGTCGCTCGGATGCGTGCCGGCAAGCCGGTCATCATCACCGGCGACGGCACCTCGCTGTGGACCCTGACGCACAGCCGCGACTTCGCGGTCGGGTTCACGGGGCTGCTCGACCGGGCCGAGGCGATCGGTGAGCCCTTCACGATCACGAGCGACGAGGCGCCGACGTGGAACGCCATCGCGCACGAGATCGCTGCGGCGGCCGGGGTCGAGGACCTGCGGATCGTGCACGTGCCGGCGGACGCGATCAACGCCGTCGACCCCGAGTGGGGCGCGGCGCTGCTCGGCGACAAGGCGAACAGCTCGGTGTTCGACAACAGCAAGGTCCGGTCGCTCGTGCCGTGGTACCGGCCGCGCACGACCTACCGACAGGGTGTGCGCGAGGTCATCGCCTGGTACGAGGCGCACCCCGAGGAGCAGGTCGTCGACGAGCGACTCGATGGCCTGATGGACGAGCTGGCGGCGCGCTGGGCGGTGTGAGCCGCACTTGGTGAGCAGAAATGGTCGGGTGCCGTGTGGCGACCCGACCATTTCTGCTCACGAAACTCGAGAAGCGCGAGAAGCGCGCTTGGGCGCGCGAGCGATCCCGCGGCGCGCGCGTCAGGCGCGCGCGGCGAGCACGTCCGCCAGGGTTCCGATCGCGAAACGCAGCTCGTCGTCGGTGACGACCAGGGGCGGCGCGAAGCGGATCGTCGACCCGTGGGTGTCCTTCACCAGGAGCCCGCGGTCGGCGAGGTCCTTCGAGATCGCCTTGCCCGTGCCGAGCGCGGGGTCGATGTCGATCCCTGCCCAGAGTCCGGCGACCCGGTGCGAGACGACACCCTTGCCGAGCAGGTCGTCGAGCAGGCCGCGCAACAGCGGTTCGCCGTCGAGGGCCCGCTGCTGGAACGTGCCCTCACCGAGCATCGCCACGACCTCGGCGCCGACGGCTGCGGCGAGCGGGTTGCCGCCGAAGGTCGATCCGTGTTCGCCGGGGCGCAGGACGCCCAGGACATCGCGCGAGCCCACCACCGCGGACACCGGCACGATGCCGCCACCGAGGGCCTTGCCGAGCGTGATGAGGTCGGGACGCACCCCGACGCGCTGCACCGCGAGCGTGTGTCCGGTGCGACCGAGGCCGGACTGGATCTCGTCGGCGATGAACAGCGCACCGAACTCGTCGCAGACCGCGCGGACGTCGGGAAGGTAGGACTCCGGCGGGATGACCACGCCGCCCTCGCCCTGGATCGGCTCGAGCAGCACGGCGACGACGGTCTCGTCCATCGCCTCGCGCAGGGCCGCAACGTCGCCGTACGGCACCGTGCGGAAGCCGGGCGTGAACGGTCCGAAGTCATCATGGGCCGAGGGGTCGTCCGAGAACGAGATGATCGTCGTGGTGCGCCCGTGGAAGTTCCCGGACGCGACGATGATCGTCGCCCGCTCGGCCGGCACGCCCTTGACCCGGTAGCCCCAGGCGCGGGACACCTTGATCGCGGACTCGACGGCCTCGGCACCGGTGTTCATCGGCAGGACCATCTCGGTCTCCGTCAACGCCGCCAGTGCTGCCGCGAACGGCCCGAGCTGGTCGTTCACGAACGCGCGGCTCGTGAGCGTCACGCGGTCGAGCTGCGCCCGTGCGGCATCGAGCAGCCGCGGGTTGCCGTGGCCGAAGTTCACCGCCGAGTACGCGGCGAGGCCGTCCAGGTACTGCTTGCCGTCGACGTCGGTGACGGTCGCTCCGGCACCCGACGCGATGACGACGGGCAGCGGGCTGTAGTTGTGCGCGAGGGCGCGGTCCTCGACGGCGAGCGCCGCCGCGGTGTTGACCCCGAGCGACGCTGCCGCCGACATCAGCTGACCCCGAGCGAACGCGCGACCGAGGTGCCGGTGCCGACCGGGTGCAGGTCGAGCGTGCAGCACTTCACGCCGCCACCACCGAGCAGCAGCTCGGACAGGTCGACGCCGATCGGGTTGTAGCCCTTCTCGCGCAGCTGCTCGGCGAACCGAACAGCCCGGGCGGCGATCACGACGTTGTACCCGTCGGAGTACGAGTTCAGGCCGAGGATCGCGGCGTCCTCTTCCGTGGCGATGATCGCGTCCGGGAAGCGCTCGCGCAGGATCGCCAGCGACGGCTCGTCGAAGGCGCTCTCCAGGTACGCGATGTTGCTCGCCCCGTCGACGGCGGGCTCGGGGTCGAGCACGGCGATGGCGGTGTCGAGGTGGTAGAAGCTCGGGTTGATGAGCTTGAGCGTGACGACCTCGCGGCCGTAGATCTTCGCGAGCTCGTCGTGCGAGGTGCTGTCCGACCGGAAACCGGTGCCGGCGAAGATCGTGTCCCCGATGAGCAGGAAGTCACCCTCGCCCTCGTTGGTCTGTTCCGGCTCGGCGACGGTCAGACCGGCCTGGCGGAACCAGTCCATGTACGCGGGGCCCTCGGGCTGGCGCTCGGGGTACTGGAACTTCGCGCCGTACGCGATGCCGTCGAGGACGAACCCGCCGTTGGCCGCGTAGACCATGTCCGGCAGGCCGTCGATCGGGTCGATGTACGAGATGTCGAAGCCGAGCTGCTCGTAGACGGCGACGAGCGACTCCCACTGCTCGACGGCCTTCGACGTGTCGGTCGGCTCCTCCGGGTGCATCCACGGGTTGATCCGGTAGCTCACGGTGTAGAAGTCCGGCTTGCACATCAGGATCGTGCGCTTGGTGGCGACACGGGCCGGGGTGGCGACGGACTCAGGGGCGGGTGCGGTGTTCGACATCAGTCCTCCTGGAAGGGACCGGGGCCCGAGCCTGCCAGGAACCGAAACGGAACGAGGAGAAGAGCTCCGGTGAGATGCAGGCTCACTCACCGCAGCGGACCAGGTCGACGCCGAGTCGATCCTTCCACAGACTCACCGCAGCGGAACAGTGACACTCAAGCATCGACGCCACTCCGGTCCTGGCACACACCGTCCACGGAGTGCAGTCCCCCGCCTGCGGGACCGTGACACCCGTTCGGGTGACGCACGTTTCGTGCGCGAGACCCACCAGCCTCGCAACAAGTCCGCGTACGATGGGGACAAATGGATACGCTCGACCACCGCATCCTGGATCAGCTCCGGGACAACGCCCGCGCCGGCTACGGCGACATCGGGTCGGTGGTCGGACTCTCGGCCTCGGCCGTCAAGCGCCGTGTCGACCGGCTGGTCGGTGACGGCGTCATCCAGGGCTTCACGATCAAGGTCGACCCCGCCGTCGAGGACCGCGGGACCGAGGCCTGGGTCGAGCTCTACTGCCGCGGCACCGTCTCGCCCGACGAGCTGCGTGCCCTGCTCGACACCGTCCCCGAGGTCATCGACGCCGGCACGGTCACCGGCAGCGCCGACGCCGTCGTGCACATGCGCTCGAAGGACCTGTCCGCGCTCGAGGAGGCGCTCGACAAGGTCCGCCTCGCACCCCAGGTCGACCACACCCGCTCCGCGATCGTGCTCTCCAAGCTCGTCAGTCGAGAGACCGCGTAACGTCCCACGCATGGGACGGAAGACGGCCGGGAGGCGCGGATCACCGCCCACGGGATCGCGTCCGGCCCGGCAGCTGGTCACCGCTGCGGGCCTCGCCTACGTCGCGAACTGCCTGTGGGGCACCGCGGTCGCCGTGCGGCTGATCCGCACGAAGAAGCTCCGTGTCGTGCACCACGGCCTGTTCGTCGTGACCGCGACCCTGACCGGCGTCGCCGCGACGACCCCCGCGTGGACCCGCGACCGGACCGCACTGTTCCTGCTGCCGGCACTCGTGCCCCTGGCGGTCGCTCCACGCACCAACCCGCGCTCCGGAGCACACTGGAAGGTCGCGGTCGCCGCCGCACCGTCCTACCTGGGGGCCGTGCTCGCTCGCAGGCGATCAGAGAGGTGAGCAGTGGAGCTGTTCGAGGCCATCCGACGACGACGCACGACGAACGGGCCGTTCCTGCCCGATCCGGTGTCGGACGAGCACCAGCGGCTGCTCATGGAGCTCGCCGGCCGGGCACCGTCGCAGCTCAACAGCCAGCCGTGGCGCTTCGTGCTGATCGAGGAGCGCCAGACGATCGACCGCGTCGCCGAGATCAGCGGCAGCTCGATGACCCGCACCATGGCCGAGGGCACGTTCTTCGAGCGGTACAAGCCGTACTTCCGGTTCTCGAAGGCCGAGATGGACGAGCGGCGCGACGGGATGCTGTTCGACAAGCTCCCCGGGCCGCTGCGGCCGTTCACGAAGCAGGTGTTCACGAAGCGCGGGCAGCTGCTCATGAACACGCTCCGGGTGCCGCAGACCCTGGGTGAGGAGAACCGGAAGCTCGTCGCCGGGTCACCGCTGCTGCTCGGCGTGCTGCTCGACCGCCACGAGTACCGGAAGGAGGAGCTGTCCGGCTTCTACTCGGTGTTCAGCATGGGCGCGGCGATGGAGAACATCTGGCTCGCGACGACCGAGCTCGGCCTGGGGATCCAGTTCGTGTCCTTCCCGATGGAGACCCCCGGCGCGTGGGAGGAGATCGAGGGACTGCTCCGCGTGCCCGAGTCGCTCGAGCTGATGGCCGTTTACCGGATCGGGTACCTGCCCCCGGAACGACGACGTCCGGCCATCGACTGGACGTCGAGCGAGCGGAAGCGACCCTCGCAGTACGTGTTCCGCGGCACCTGCGACACCCCGCAGCGCGGGTGGGACGACGCACCCGTCGCAGCCCACATCGAACCGGAGGCGACCACATCGTGACCGACACCCGACCCACCCACGTGACCCCGGGCCTCCAGGCCGTTGCCCCCGGCCTGCCGGGCCGCCCCTGGATCTCGCAGGACTGGCTCGACGTCGTCTTCGTGCACTGGCGCGTCGATGTGTCGGCGGTGGCCCCGCTGCTGCCGGCCGGCACCCGGCCCGACACGATGGCGCTCGACGGCACCGACGACGGGGTGACCACCTGGGTGGGCCTCATCGCGTTCCGGTTCGAGGACACGCGGTTCCCGCCGTTCTCGACCGGGAGCATCGGCGACTTCGTCGAGCTGAACGTCCGCGTCTACACGGTCGACGAGCAGGGGCAACGCGGGGTGGTGTTCCTGTCGCTCGACGCCGGCAAGCTCCTGCCGACCATCGGCGCACGCGTCGCGACCGGACTGCCGTACCGGTGGGCGGTCGCGGAGTCGCGCAGCGGTCACGGCCGCGTGGGCTACGCGATGCGTCGGCACGGCACCCACCTGCGGTCGATGCTCGACGTCCGTGTGGGCGAGGTGCTCGACGAGCCGGGGCCCCTCGAGACGTTCCTGACGGCGCGGTGGGGCATGCACGTGCACCGGGCGGGGCGGACGCGGTTCTGGCCGAACGAGCACGAGTCGTGGCCGTTGCACCGGGCCTCGGTCGTGTCGCTGCGGGACGACCTGGTCGGAGCGGCCGGGTTGCCCTTCGGGCTGACCGAGCTCGAGCCGGATTCGGTGCTCTACTCGCCGGGGGTCACGACGCGGTTCGGTCGGGGGCGCTGAGCGGATCGGTGCCCGGCTCCGGTCCCGGTCGCTGACCCTCGACTCCCTCCGCCCCGTCAAGGTCGGGCTCGGCCGTCCTCGACGCGGCTCGCCAGTTCAGCACCGCGACGACGCCAGCGACCGGGATGACCAGGACGCTCCACCCGATCCACAGCGATGCGTGCGCTTCGTCGACGACCGGGACCGTCAACGCCACGACCGCGAACACGGCCGCCACCACCGCGACGGCCGCCGACGCCACCGCACGACCGCGCCGCTCGAACCGCGTCGGGTCGTCGCGTCGCATCGTGTACAGGCCGGTGGCGGCGACCAGGTACCCGATCAGGAGCGTCCGTGCTCCCACCGCGAAGGCGAACACCGACAACGCGACGCCCACCGCGTTCCACACGAGGACCCGTGTGCGATGCAAGCGCCAAGCCTCCGCCCGACTCGGATACCAGTACGCACGCCGCCCGGCGACCGCGAGCACGAACGCACCGGCCAGCACCACGGCGCCGACCGGGATCACGACGGGCAGGGCGGGACGCTGCAACCAGATGCCGATCGCCACGATCGCCATCACCCCGACTGCCAGAGCCGTCGGCGGACCCCACCACTGCTCGGGGACGATCGGCGTCCGGCGGATCCAGCGCGGCTGCGGCTCCGCGTCCGGCTCGGGTTCCACGGGGTCGTCTCGTGTGTCCACACCACCATCATGCTCGGCCACCGCCCTGAGGCACGGGTCGTCGGGGGACAGCGGCTGAGTGGTGCACGGCAGACCGCAGGTACAAGGGAGCCATGACTCGAGTGGCAGTGGTGACCGGTGGATCCGCAGGACTGGGACGGGCGACCGTCCGGGAGCTCGCCGCACGGGGGTGGGACGTGGCCGTCCTGGCCCGCGGGCAAGAAGGGGTCGCCGCCGCCGTCGCCGAGGTCGAGGCCGCCGGGCGCCGCGGGCTGGCCCTGGTCGCCGACGTCTCCGACCGCGACGCCGTCGAGGCTGCGGCCGACCGGGTCGAGCAGGAGCTCGGACCGATCGACCTGTGGGTGAACGGCGTGATGGTCGGGGTGTTCGGGAAGTTCCTCGACACCGCGCCGGAGGACTTCGAGCGGGCGCTGCACGTGACCTACCTCGGCTTCGTGAACGGCACCCGGTCGGCACTGTCGCGGATGGTCCCCCGCGGTCGTGGGCACGTGATCCAGGTCGGCTCGGCGCTCGGGTTCCGCGGGATCCCCCTGCAGGCCGCGTACTGCGGTGCGAAGCACGCGATCGTCGGGTTCACCGAGTCCGTCGTCTCCGAGCTGCGCGAACAGGGCAGCAAGGTCAAGGTGTCCCGCGTGGACATGCCCGCGCTCAACACGATCCAGTTCCAGTGGGTGAAGTCGAAGCTGCCGCACCACCCGCAGCCGGTCGCCCCGATCTACCAGCCCGAGGTCGGTGCCCGGGCCATCGCCGCCGTGGCCGAGCGACCGCGCAGCCGCACCTGGGTGGGCGAGTCGACGGTCTACACGATCCTCGGCAACCGGATCAGCGGACGCTTCGCCGACTGGTACGCCGCCAAGACCCTGGTCGACGGGCAGCAGGCGCCGGACAAGGACGGCCTCGAGATGCGGGACAACCTGTACGAGCCGGTGCCGGGCGACCACGGTGCGCACGGGGTCTTCGACGAGTCCGCCCACGCCTGGTCGCCGCAGACCTGGTGGGTGGAGCACCGCCGGGTCGGCAACGGCATCATCGGGGCCGTGCTCGGTGCCGCCGGGGCCGTCGCACTCGTCGCGGGACGCCGACGATGAGCCGCCGGTCGTCGACCGTGAGCGGGACAGCCGTCGTCGAGCTGGCCCGGGCCGGGCTCGGCCTGTGGCACCTGAGCCGTGCGGCCCGAGGGTCCGACCAGGCGGTGCTGCACGGCGTGCTCGGGGTCCGGCAGATCGCACAGGCCGTCCTCGTCGCGCGGGCGGGTTCCGGCAACGCGCACACCCTGAGTGCCGTCGTGGACGCCCTGCACGGCGCGACGATGGTGCCGCTCGCCGTCGATCCACGTCGACGCCGGTTCGCGGTCGACCAGTTCTGGATCGCCGTGGTGCTCGCGGTCGCCGAGGCAGCGGTCGTCGGTCGCGGGGGTCGTCGCTGACTCCTGTCGGAGGTGCTCGGTAGCGTCCCCGGCATGAGCACGATCTACTCCGTCGCGTCCTCGCTGGACGGCTTCGTCGCTGCGCCCGACGACGACCTCGACTGGCTGCTGCAGTTCGGGTTCGAGCCGTTCCAGGAGCACCACGACCGGTTCTACGCGGGCGTCGGCGCGATCGCGATGGGGTCGACGACGTACGAGTGGCTGCTCGAGCACGACGACACGTGGGCGTACCCGGACCTGGCCACGTGGGTGTTCACCACGCGAGACCTTCCGGTGCCGGACGGCGCCGACGTGCGCTTCGTCTCCGGCGAGGTCGGCGACCACCAGGCCGACCTCGAGCGCGTGGCCGACGGCCGCGACGTCTGGATCGTCGGGGGCGGACTGCTCGCGGCGCAGTACCAGCAGGCGGGCATCCTCGACGAGCTGCGGGTCACCGTGATGCCGATCGCGCTCGGCGCCGGAGCACCCCTGCTGCCGGTCGCCGCACCGACCCCGGTGTTCGAGCTCGTCGGCACCACGCAGTTCGACGGCGGGGCGGTCGAGCTCCACTACCGTTCCGCAGCAACCGCGGCGTAGCGTCCGGAGCATGAGCGACAACGAGCAGACCGAGCCCGTCATGGACGGTGCCACCGATGCCACGAACCACGAGAAGCTGCAGGGCCTGATCGAGCAGGTCGACCACGACCATGCCGGTGAGGGTGCCGGCGCGATGGCCGACCACCTGCGCGACCGCATGGACGAGACCGGCGTCGAGGACGAAGAAGCGGGTGACGCCGAGGACTGATCCTCGGGTCACTTCGTGAGCAGAAGAGGTCGGGTCCCCACACGGGACCCGACCTCTTCTGCTCACCAAGCGGAACGTACGAAGCGCAACGCGCGCGAAGCGGAAGCGCCTAGACGCGCAGCTCGGAGAAGTCGCTGTCGACGTCGCCGAACCGGTGCGCGGTGATCGACACCGACTGCTCGCGCAGGTACGGCAGCATCTCGATCACGCCGGCCTCGACCACGGGCGCGTCGTGGATCGCGACGTCGATGCTCGCACCCAGGGCTTCCTCGAGGGCGAGCGGGTCACCGCCGAGCAACCGGATCCGGGCACCGGGACCACCGAACGCCGTGTGCGCCGGGCGGTCCTGCCCCTGTGACAGCACGGCCTCGAGCGCGTCGACGGGCTGGTCGTCCTGGTCGGTGGACCAGTCCGCCTGGAACACAGCCCCCGACGACGCGCGGGCGTGGAACTCCTGATCGGACTCGACCAGGTGGTCGACGACGTCGAGCGGGGACCGGTTCCCCGCCAGCAGCTGCGTGAGCGGGCCGGGTAGCGGGCGAGCTGTGCTGAGCAGGACGTGCGCACGTGCCGAGGTCGCGGCGACGAGCGTCCGGACGAGGTCCACGGTCGAGGCGTCCTCGGCCTGGCGCACGATGACGGACTGGGGGCGGTGGCGCAGCACGTTCCGCTGCACCACGAGCCCGGACAGGTCCCGCGACCGGAAGAGGGTCTCTCGTGCATGCACGTCGCTCAGGGCCCCGGCGCGGACGCGGTCGAACTCCTCGAAGGACAGCCCGCTGCGTGCGGCCTCGATCACCGCGGTGACGCGCGGGGGCAGGCCGTGCAGCTGGATGCTCTTGTGCACGGTCCGGGGCGTGGGCAGCCAGCGGCCGAGCGTCGCGACGTACATGGGCCCGCCGGCCTTGGTGCCGGTGCCGACCGAGGAGCCCTTCCAGCCGCCGAACGGCTGGCGTCCCACGACGGCACCGGTGATGCCGCGGTTGACGGAGAGGTTGCCGGCGCGGACGCGAGCCAGCCACTCGGACACCTCGTCGACGTCGAGCGAGTGGATGCCCGCCGTCAGCCCGAAGTCGGTGCCGTTCTGGATGGCGATGGCCTGCTCGAGGGTCTCGGCGCGCATGATGCCGAGCACCGGGCCGGAGTACTCGGTCTGGTGGAAGTCGCTGCCGGGTCGGACGCCGTCGCGGATGCCCGGCGACCAGAGCCGGCCGGAGTCGTCGACCGCCTCGGGCTGCACGAGCCAGGACTCCCCCGGCCCGAGCTCGGTCAGCCCCTGGCGGAGCCTGCCCTGCGGTTCGGCGATGAGCGGGCCGACCTGCGCCGTGGGGTCGTCCGGCCACGCGACCCGGAGCGTGCGGGTGGCGTCGACGAGCTGCCGCTGGAAGCGCTCGCTCTCCCCCACCGACCCGACCAGGATCACGAGGGACGCCGCCGAGCACTGCTGTCCGGCGTGCCCGAAGGCGGACTGCACGATGTCCTGCACCGCCAGGTCGAGGTCGGCGCTCGGCGTGACGACGATGGCGTTCTTGCCGCTCGTCCCGGCGGTGAGCGGCAGTCCGGCGCGCCACCAGCGGAACGAACGGGCGGTGTCGGACGAGCCGGTCAGGATGATGCGGTCGACCGTGGGGTGGCCGATGAGGTCGCGGCCGAGTTCGTCCTCGGCCAGGTCGACGAGCTGCAGCAGCGAGTGCGGCACCCCGGCGTCCCAGAGCACGTCGGCGAGCACGGCACCGGACCGCTTGGCCTCGGGCGCCGGCTTGAGCACGACACCGCTGCCCGCGGCGAGCGCCGCCAGCACACCACCGGCGGGGATGGCGACGGGGGAGCTCCACGGCGGCACGACGACGGTCAGCCGCGGCGGCACGTACTGCGCGCCCTCGATGTCCCCGAGGCGGCGGGCGCTCTCGGCGTAGTAGTGCGCGGCGTCGACGGCCTCGGTCACCTCGGCGTCGGCCTCGGCGAAGGTCGTGCCGGTCTCGGCGGCCATCACCTCGATCAGGTCGGCGCGGCGGGTCTCGAGTTCGTGCCCGATGAGGTCGAGGAGCTCGGCACGGTCGGACGGGTCCTGCCGCCCCCAGTTCACGCCGGCCTGGGCGGTGCGCGCCATGATCCGCTCGAGCTTGGAGCGGTCGGCGACCTTCGCACCGCGGATCGTCTGCGCGCCGAGCTGCGAGCGCGGCACCCGGCGCAGGACGTCGAGCGCCCAGGCGCGGTTCGCGGCGATGGACGGGTCGGTGTCGGGGGCGTTGCGGAACGCGTCGCGCAGGACCGGCTCGCCGAGCGCGCGGTGGCGGTCCTGCGTGCGGTGGGTGGCGGGGACGGGCTCGTCGAGTGCGGCGACGGACGCCAGGAACCGGCTGTGCTCCCGCTCGAAGACGCTGGCGTCGTGGTCGATGTCGGACGCGGCGGCGATGAAGTTCTCGGGGCTCGCGCTCTCCTGCAGGCGACGGGCCAGGTACGCGATGGCCGAGTCGAACTCGTCCGGCTGCACGACGGGCGTGTAGAGCAGGATCTGGCCGACGTCGGCCCGGACGGCCTGGGCGTGGGTGGACGCCATGCCGAGCAGCATCTCGACGTCGACGGCGTCGGTGACCCCACGGCGCTGGGCGAGCACCCACGCGGTGGCGAGGTCGAACAGGTTGTGCCCGGCGACCCCGATCCGCACAGCGTCGGTGCGCTCGGGCGTCAGTGCGGCGTCGAGCAGCCGCAGGTACGCGGTGTCGGTCTCGCGCTTGCTGCCCCAGGTGGCGAGGGGCCACCCGTGCAGGATCGCGTCGACGTGCTCCATGGCGAGGTTCGCGCCCTTGACGAGCCGCACCGTGATCGAGGCACCGCCGCGCGCCCGGCGTTCCTGCGCCCACGCGGTCAGCGCGTCGAGTGCTCCCGCTGCGTCGGGCAGGTAGGCCTGCAGCACGATGCCGGCCGGCAGGTCGGCGAACTCGTCACGGTCGAGCAGCGCCCGGAACACGGCGAGGGTGACGTCGAGGTCGCGGTACTCCTCGATGTCGAGGTTGATGAACTTGGCGGGGCGTCCGGCGGCCGTCGGTGCCGCGGCCAGGCGGTAGAGCGGGACGAGCCGGTCGACGACGCGCTCGACCGTCTGGTCGAAGGCCCACGGCGAGGTCTGCGGCACGACGGCGCTCACCTTGATCGACACGTGGTCGACGTCGTCGCGGGCGAGCAGGTCCATGGTGCCCTGCAGGCGTCGGTCGCTCTCGGCACTGCCGAGGACGGCTTCGCCGAGCAGGTTCACGTTCAGTCGCGTCCCCGGACCGCGGACCTTGGCGAGGGCCGGGCCGAGCTTGCTCGTGCTCGCGTCGATGACGAGGTGCCCGGTCATCCGGCGCAGGATCCGGCGCGCGGTCGGGATCACGGCCCACGGCGCCATGGTGGCGAACCCGCCGCCGAGCGTCACCGCCCCGCGCAGGTACCAGGCGAGGAAGTCGGGGACGTCGCGGCTCAGCTGCTCGAGGTTCCGTGCCGCCACCCGGGGGTCTTCGGGGCGGATGACCTTGTCCACGAACCCCCGCGTGAAGTCGAGGCCCTGTTCGTCGCGCAGGACCTCGGCCAGACGGACCGCACCCGGGTCGGGCTTCACCCCGGCGGACGCCGCCAGCCACCGGCGCACGAGCGCGACGGCGTCATCGGTGGTGTCCTGGAGGCGAGCGCTCGGCATCCCCCGATCGTATGCCGCACGTCCGACGCGACCTCGGAGCACGCCGTACGTCGGCCAGGAGTCATCCGAGCGGATGAAAGGGCTCGCGGCGCGGTCCGATCGTCCGCCCGGTGGATACGCTGGTCGGCATGTCGACGGAGGGCAACGGTGGCCACGACTGGGCCACCTGGGACGCGTACCACGACGCCTGGCGACGACTCGACCGGGCGCTCGACCGGGCCGTCCAGGCGGGCGCCGGCATCTCCGTCCCCGAGTTCGAGATCCTGATCGGCCTGCACCGCGACCCCGACCACCGTCTGCGCGTCCGGGACATCGCGGCGGGGATCGGCTGGGAGAAGTCGCGCGTCAGCCACCAGGTCACGCGGATGGTCTCCCGCGGCCTGGTCGAGCGGGCGGACTGCCCGAGCGACGCCCGTGGCAGCTGGGTGGTGATGACCGCGGACGGTCGTCGCGCGGTGCTCGCCGGCATCCGCGCGCACACCGGTGCGCTCGAGGACCTGTTCTGGAGGCCCGTGGGGACCGACGCCGAGACGCTGCGGTCCGTCAGTGCGCGCGTCCAGGACGCCATCGGCCCCGACGACGCCTCGGACGAGGCCGACGTCGGCTAGAGCGTGACGACGGCGAGCGCGCCGCGCTCACCGCGCAGCCGGACCTGCACGCTCTTGATCTCGTCCCGCGGGATGTCCGTTGACGCCGACAGTCCGCGCGCATCGGCACCGGCAGCCGTCCACGAGCCCACGGTCTGCGTCGTGCCGTCGGTCCGGACGACGACCAGGTCGTAGAGGATCGACCCGTCCGGCGACCACTCCTTGCCGCCGTACGAGCACCCCCAGTCGAAGCGGGTGCCCCACTGCTCGCCGCTGATGGCGAGCTGGACGTCGAGTCCCTGCACGCCGGTCATGTCGTAGCGGTCTGCGGTGGCAGCCGCCGTCGGAGCGGCACCGGCCTGCACCGTGGTGCGCTCCCCCGCGGCACCGACCGCGAGCCCGCCCAGGACGGCGGCGACCACCGCGAGCCCCGCGGTTGCGGCGACCCAGACCCGGCGACGGCGGCGACGGTGTCGGACGCGGTGCGCGACGGAGGCGAGGTCGCTCTCGGAACGGGTGTCGGGCCTCCCGTCCGGCTCTGCGATCTCGATCGCCTGGTCGGCCGGCAACTTGCCGAGCAGCCCCGGCAGACCGACCAGCTCCGCGACGGCGGCCGCACAGCGGTCGCACGTCTCGAGGTGCCGTTCGTACTCCAGCCGCTCACCGGCCGGGAGCGACCCCAGGACGTACGCCGCATCCCACTCCGCGTACTTGTCGTCGCTCATCGGGTCACTCCTCGTTCCTGCAGTGCGAGCCGCAGGGCTCGCAGCCCGTAGTGCAACCGCGACTTGGCGGTGCCCTCCGGGATGTCGTGTCGTCGTGCGATCTCCGGCACCGTGTGCCCGAGCCAGTACGCGTCCACCACCACGCGACGGTGGTCCGGGCTCAGCGACGCGAGTGCGTCGGCGACCACGATCCGGTCCAGCACGGCGTCCGTGCTGTCCGACTCGATCCGTTCGACCTGGTGCTCGGTGCCGTGCTCACGGCGGTTGCGGGCCGACCGTGCGTCGTCGACCACCAGGTTGCGCGCCACCGTGAAGAGCCACGCCCGCGCGCTGTCGGGTGCCCGTTCGAGCACGGCCGGGCGCTGCCAGGCGCGGACCATCGTCTCCTGCACGACGTCCTCGACCGTCGAGCCGTCCCGCGTGAGGTGCCGGACGTACCGCGTGAGCGCGTCACCGTGCTCGCGGTACAGCGTCGCGAGCAGCTCGTCCGCGGAACGACTCGTCACGGTCACTTCCCGAGGTCGAGGGAGAACTCGACGGAGCCCTTCCCGTCCACGGTGACGAAGCCGAGCGACGGGGCCTTCACGCCGTAGTCGGCGAAGGTGATCGGCACGGTGCCGGCGACCTGGACGGTCCCGCCCTTGCCGACCGCGACCTGGGCGTCGGCCGTGACCGGCTTCTCGACGCCGTGCAGGTCCATCGTGCCGGTCAGGGTGACGTCCTGCGTGGAGCCGTCGAGCGCCTTCGTGACGTCGACGGGCTTCGTCAGCTCGAACGTCGCCGTGGGGTACTTGTCGGTCTGCAGCGCGGTGGAACGGAAGTACTCGTCGCGGGCGGCTTCGGGGGTGCTGATCTTGCCGACCTGCACGGTGACGGACGCCTTGGTGAGGGACCCGCCGTCGACGACGGCGGTGCCCTTGACGTCCTTCGTGCGACCCACCACGTTCACATCATTCCCCTGCAGGACCTCGTGCACCCGGTACCCGGCGTACGAGCTGCTCTTGCTGGTCCAGGTGCCGTCGGCGTCCTTCGCGTCGAGGGTGCCGGACGAGGACGCCGACAGCGAGGGTGCTGCGGCGGCCTGGCCGTTGACGGTGTTCGCGTAGATGACCGGGCCGGCGATGACGGCTGCTGCCGCCACGACGACGACGCCGGCGGAGATCCCGATGATGACCTTGGTTCGTTTGCGGAGTGCCATACCCTCAACGACGAGGCAGCCGGGCGGATCGTTCAAACGGGTTTCAGTCGGAGGTGCGGGCGCGGTCCTGGTCGGCGCGGTCCCGGTCGGACCGGTCGTCGTCCGCCGCTGTGTCGTCCGCGGTCACGGCGTCGGCGGGGGTCTCCCCGCGCATCCGCACGAGGCTCGCCAGGGTCGACACGGCCATCGCGGCGACGATCACCAGCAGGGACACCCACGTGTTGATCTCCGGCGCCCACTCGATGTGGTGGCCGCCGTTCAGGAACGGCAGCTCGTTGTCGTGCAGCGCGTGCAGCACGAGCTTCACGCCGATGAAGGCCAGGATCACGGCGATGCCGTACTTCAGGTAGACCAGACGCTCGAGCAGTCCGCCCAACAGGAAGTAGAGCTGGCGCAGACCCATCAGCGCGAAGACGTTCGCGGTGAACACGATGAAGGGGCTCTCGGTGATGCCGAAGATCGCCGGGATCGAGTCGAGCGCGAACAGCAGGTCCGTGGTGCCGATCGCGATGAGCACGATGAGCAGCGGCGTGAAGTGCCGGACACCGTCGTGGTGGGTGCGGAACTTCATGCCGTCGTACGTGTCGGTGAGACGGACCCGGCGGCGCAGCAGCCGGACGATGAAGGTGTCCTTCTGGTCGTCCTCGTCCTCGCCGCGGAGCTGCTGGATCGCCGTCCAGATCAGCCAGGCGCCGAAGATGTAGAAGATCCACGAGAAGTTCTCGATGAGCTGCGCGCCGACCAGGATGAAGATCCCGCGGAGCACGAGCGCGATGATGATGCCGAGCAGCAGCACCTCCTGCTGGATCTTCTTCGGCACCGAGAAGCGCGCCATGATGATGACGAACACGAACAGGTTGTCGATGCTCAGGCTGTACTCGGTCAGCCAGCCCGCCAGGAACTGCCCGGCGGAGTCGCCACCGGCGAAGACCAGCATGAGCACCGCGAAGATCAGTGCCAGCCCGACGTAGATGCCCACCCAGATGCCGGATTCGCGCAGCGTCGGCACGTGCGGGCGACGCGCGACGATGAGCAGGTCGGCGAGCAGGATCGCGACCAGGGCGATCATCGAGCCGACTTCGAACACGACGGGGAGCTCGGGCATGCGGAGCCTTCCTTGCTGGTGGTGGGGCGGGCAGCTTCGTGAGCGACCCGCACCAGTCTCCGGCATGATCCGGGCGGTGGCGAACCCCGGGGCTGCGTGCGGCGGACAGACCGTCCCGCTCGGCGGCCGTCGCACCGTCCGGACGCGCCGTAGCCTGGGCGCGTGGCGACTCCGCGAGCGATCTGCTTCGACCTGGACGGGACGCTGTTCGACCACCACGGGTCCGCTCGGGTGGGCGTGACCCGGTTCCTGCAGGGCTTCGGCGTCGAGCCCACCGAGGAAGCGATCGGCGCCTGGTTCACGGCGGAGGACGAGCAGTTCGAGCGCTGGCGGTCCGGGGCGATCAGCTTCCAGGAACAGCGACGCGCACGGCTCCGCACGGTCCTGCCGCACCTGGGCATCGAGGCGCCCGGCGACGAGGCCGGCCTGGACGCGGTGTTCGACGACTACCTGCTCGCGTACCGCGAGGCCTGGCGGCTCTTCCCCGAGAGCCTGCCGCTGCTGCACGAGCTGCGCGCAAGCGGACACCGCCTCGGTCTCTTGACGAACGGCACGGAGAGCCAGCAGCTCGACAAGCTCGCTCGGACCGGCCTGGCCGACGCGTTCGACGGCGTCTGCGTCTCGGAACGCATCGGGTTCCAGAAGCCGGACGTCCGCGCGTTCCACGCCCTCGCTGGGCAGCTCGGCGTCGACCCGGCGGACTGTCTGTTCGTCGGTGACGACCCCGAGCGCGACGTGGCCGGTGCCCGGGCAGCCGGGATGCGGGCGGTGCTGGTCGACCACGCGCAGCCGGAGGCCCCTGGTCTCCGCGCACTCGTGCGGTCAGCGCGCTGACGTCACCGCGTCCGCGACGGCCCGGGCGACCTCGGTGGCGGGGGCCTCGGTCGCGTCGATGACCTCTGCCTCGGCGTGCAGCCAGCCGCGAGCCGCCTCGGCGTAGGCGTCGACGTACGCGAACCGGAACGTGGACGGCCCCACGATCGGGTCGTTCTGGATCCGGTCGCGGAGCGTCGACTCGTCGACGTGCAGCACGAAGTGCCGGACCGGGATGCCGTGGTCCGCGAGCCCCGCGGCGATCTCACGCCAGTACGCCTCGACCAGCACCGTCATCGGCATGATGAGCGGCCCGCCCACGTAGTCGTGCACCCGGCGAGCGGTCTCGACCACGAGCGGCCGCCACGGGTCCCAGTGCTGGAAGTTGTCGCTGGCCGGCAGCCCCGGTGTGACGTCCATCAGCACCTCGCCGACCTTCTCGGCATCGAGGATCCGCGAGCCGGGCAGCAGCGGCTGGAGCAGTCGGCTCGTCGTGGTCTTGCCCGCCCCGTGTGTTCCGTTCAACCAGACGATCACACCAGGACCCTAGCCGCCGACCACCCCGAGGGGCGGTCGGCGGCTGGTTGTCGATCGACCGAACGGTCAGCGACCGCTGAGGTCGTACGGGGCCACCGCCGAGTCGACCGTCGTCAGGTACCCGCCCCCGGCGAGCGCCGTCGGCAGCGTGATGGTGCGGAGCACGGAGGGCTTCGCACCGGCGGTGTCGATCTGGGTGATCTTCCCCTCGTCGCCCCGCGTCACGAACACACTGCGGCCGTCGTCGGTCGCTGCTGTGAACCGCACCGACGCCCCGGTGGCCGGCTGTCCGGCGACGGGCCCCTTGCGGAGCGGCGTGAGCGGGACCGAGGTCGTCGGGCCGGAGTAGACGCCGTCGGCCTGCTTCCGCACCAGGACGAGCGAGTCCCCGGTGCCCGACGTCAGCGCGACGGCGGCGAACCGGGCGGTGACGGCGACCCGGGTGAAGGACCCGGTGCCGAGGTCGACGCTGCTGATCCTGCTGGACGACGTCGACGAGGTGGTCAGGTACGCAGGGACGGCGTTCCACGGGGTGCCCGCAGCCGTGCTGCCGGCCTGGGTGCCGACAACGGTCGTCCCGTCCGGCGCCATGCGGGGGCGGTAGCTCTGCACGCTCGGCTTCGGGTACGCGACGGATCGGGAGCCCGTGAAGCCGGTCCGTGTCACCCGGACGGTCTGCACGCCGGCGGCCAGGTCGGAACCGATCACGGTCCCGGCGGCGTTGACGATCGGGCCGTGCGGATACGCGCCGAGGGGCGTGGTCGCGACGGGGCGCGGGTGCGTCGCCCCGCGCATGATCCCGGACACGGAGTAGGCGTCGAGGCGTCCGCCCGCGGTGACGACCAGGCGCAGGGGGCTGCCGACCAGGAACGTCTCGACCTCTTCGGTGCCGCGCTTGCCCGTCGTGGCGAGCTGCACCGCCGAGGTGTCGATCCGGGCGGTGCGCTCCGTCTTCCGCCGCAGGTCGATGACGGTGACCCGCTGCCGCTCGGAGCCGTCGAAGTCGGAGCCGACCGCCAGGTGCCGGCGCGCGGTGTCGGTCGACAGCCAGCCGGCGCGCTCCCAGCGCTCGTCGGCGTTCGGGATCGCGTAGTGCTGGGCGATGCGCGCCGTGCCGTGCGGGCCGATGGCGAGGACGTCGAGCTGCGGCTTCGACTCGTCCATGAACGCGATCTGCCCGTGGCCGAGCTGCACGGAGCCCGCGTGGGTGCCGAACTCGATCCCGCTCAGGGTGGCGGTCCGCCGACCGGTCACGGCGTCGTTGACGTACACGCGCTTCGCCGTCGGGTCAGCCGTGACGAGCCAGCTGTGGTGGGCGGTCCGCGTCACGGCGGGTGCAGCCGACGCGGGGACGGCGATCGCGGTACCGACGAGCGGCACGAGCCCGGCCAGGACGAGCGCGGGGAGGAGACGCAGGGATCGAGGGGACATGGAACTCCTGTCGAGAAGACCGGACGGTGATCGCCCAGTTGAGAACCATTATCATCAAACTCCCCGCCTTCCACCATGAGACCGTGCCAAGGTCGAGCCGTGCAGAACTCCACGACAGTCGTCATCGCCGGATGCGGCGACCTCGGGACCGAAGCCGGCCTGCGCTTCGCCGACCAGGGCCACCACGTGATCGGACTCCGCCGCCGCGCCGAGCTGATCCCCGCACCGATCACCGGCCGGAGCGTCGACCTGCGCCACGAGGTCCCCGAGATCCCGGCCGGCACGAGCGTCGTCGTCGTGGCCTTCGCCGCCGGCAGCCGCGACGTCGACGAGTACCGCGCCACCTACGTCGACGGCCTGCGCAACGTGCTCGACGGCATCGACGCCTCGGACGCCGACCCACGGGTGCTCGTCGTGTCCTCGACCGCCGTGTACGACGTCTCGGACGGCAGCGCGGTCACCGAGGAGACCCCGGCGCGCGGTGCGACCCCGACCGCCGAGGTCCTGGTCGAGGCCGAGGTCCTGCTGCGCGAGCGCGCTCCCGGCGCCGTGCTGGTCCGGCTGTCGGGCGTCTACGGTCCGGGCCGCGAGCGGCTCATCGACCAGGTCCGATCCGGTGCCGCACGGCTGGCACCGGGGACCTCACCGCACACGAACCGCATCCACCGCGACGACGCCGCCGCCGCGCTCGTGCACCTGGCGGCCCTGCCCGACCCGGCGCCGCTCTACCTGGGGACGGACGACGAGCCGAGCCGGCTGGACGACGTGCTGCGGTTCCTGGCCGACGAACTCCACGTCGCCGAGCCGTCGACGGGCGACGGCGACGCGCGGCAGGCCGGCGGCGACAAGCGCCTGTCGAATGCGCTCCTCCGGTCGACGGGATGGACACCCCGGTACCCGACGTTCCGCGAGGGCTACCGCGCCGTGCTGGCGGGTGCGGGCACCCGCCACCCGTGACGGGCACGGGAGCCGCAATCTGACGGCCGGGAGGCCCGTGGCGGACGCGACCGCGGGCCTCCCGGCCGTCAAGCGGTCCGGTCCACGGCGCGACGCTCGCGTCCGCCCCGGTGCGGCAGGAACGTCTCGTCCCGCAGGGACTGCTCGATCTGTTCCAGGGACTTGCCCTTCGTCTCCGGTACCCGCAGGAACACCAGGACCCACCCGAGCACGTTGAGCGCGGCGTAGACGAGCATCGTGCCGCCCAGGCTGATCCAGCCGGTCAGGGTCAGCGCGGTCGAGGTCACCAGCAGGTTGGCGCCCCAGAGCACCATCGCGTGCAGGCTCGTCGCGGCGGCCCGGATCCGCAGCGGGTACATCTCGGAACCGACGAGCCACCCGACGACCTGGATGCCGCCGGCCTGGAAGAACATGAACGCCAGGATCAGCACGAGCGTGAGCACCGGTGAGGGCTTGCCGTCCTGCGCGGAGAAGAGCACACCGAACAGGCCGATGCTCACGGCGGCACCCGGCAGCATCACGAGGGTCAGCCGTCGACGCCCGATCCGGTCCACCAACCGCGACCCGACGAACGTCATCACGAGGTAGACGACCCCCACACCGACGTTCGCCCACAGGGAGTAGACGTGCGGGAACCCGGCGTCGGTGAGGATCGTCGGCGTGTAGTAGATCATCATCTCGAGGCCGGTCAGCTGCGTGAACGCGGCGACGATGAGCCCCGCGATCAGGGCCGGCCGGACCCACGGCTTGCGCAGCTGCGCCCACTGCCCGGAACCGGCGCTCGGTTCGGCCTCGTCGAGCTTGCGGATGTCGTCGAGCTCGTCCTCGGCGGCATCGTGGTCCGGGCGCAGCCAGCGCAGCACCCGTCGAGCCGGACCGATGCGGTCCTGCGACACGAACCAGCGCGGGCTCTCGGGCAGGCGGAGCATCCCGAGCAGCAGCACGATGGCGGGTGCGGCGGCGACCCCGATCATGAAGCGCCAGGACACGACGCCGTTCAGGGCAACCCCGACGATGGCGGCGGACAGGATGCCGACCCCGATCGCGCAGTTGAACACCGTGACCAGGCTGCCGCGGCGCGGGCCCGGGGCGATCTCGGCGATGTAGGTCGGGATCGTCTGGGTCGAACCACCCACCGCCAGACCGAGGAACAGCCGGCTGAGGATCAGGAACACCGGACTCGGCGACACCGCGGCGAAGAGCACGCCCAGACCGAAGACGCCCGCGATGAGCAGGATGGTGCGCCGCCGGCCGACCTTCGCCGAGATGGGGCCGGTGACGAGTGCGCCGAGGATCGCGCCGACCAGGATCGACGCCGTGATGAACTCCTTGACGGCGGAACCGATCGAGAACTCCTTGCCGATCTCGATGAGCGTGCCGGAGATGACACCGGTGTCGTAGCCGTAGAGCAGTCCGCCGAGTGCCGCGACGAACGCGACCCGGGTGACGTGCCGCTTCGTGATGCGAGCCGTCTCGGCCGACCCGGTGTCCTCGGGGATCTCCGGGGGGACGCCGGGCACCTTGTCGTGCTCGTCCTCGTCGGTGGTGGTCGTCATCGCGTCCTCTCCGTGCCGGGCGCGCCCCGGACCGGCGGTCACGGTAGGCGGACCAGCACGAACGGACGTTGAGGAAGCGTCGCTCGCGCTCAGTGGCCGCGGTGGTCCTGGATCGTGATCCGCGGCCCGAACGACGGCTTCCGGAACCCGGAGCCACCGATCAACCGCACGACACGCTCCCGGTGCCCGCGCCAGGGTTCGAGCAGCTCGAGCATCCCGTCGTCGTCGACCGGGGCACCGGTGAGCGCCCACCCGACGAGCGCCGGTACGTGGAAGTCTCCCACGCTCGGCGAGTCCGGGTCGCCGTGGGAGCGCTGCGCGGTCTCGGCGGCGGTCCACTGACCGACCCCGGGGATCGACTGCAGCTTCGTGGAGACGACCTCGCCACCGCGCCCGTGCGCCAGGGTCCGTTCGAGTGCCGGCGCGAGCTTCACGGCGCGCATCACGGTGGCCGAGCGCCCCGGTTCGATGCCCGCCCGGTGCCACTCCCAGCTCGGGATCCGCGCCCACGTCCGAGCGTCCGGCGGCACCATCATGCTCGCGGGTGCCGGACCGGGCGCCGGGGTGCCGTGCCGACGGAGCAGGTACCGCCACGCGCCCCACGCCTGCCGCGAGGTCACCTTCTGCTCCATGATCGCCGGGACGAGCATCGCGACGACGGTGTTCGTGCGGAGCAGCCGGAGCCCGGGCTGCCGGTGTCGTGCCGCGGCGAGGAACTCGTTGCCGGAGACGTCGAACGACGACCAGTCGTCGCCGCGTCCGAGCAGATCGGGGGCGTGCTCGACCGCCCACGACGCACCGCTCCCCCACGCCGACACTGCGATGGTGTCGCCGGCCCGCCGGATCGCCACGGAAGCGGGACCGGAGGGCGTGCACAGCGCGAGCCACACGACGCCGCCGACCACCTGGAAGGCCGGGTCGCCGGAGCCGCGCTGCAGGGGCCGCAGGGTCGACGCGACGTCCACCGCGCCTCCAGGCCGGTACACCGTGTCCACGCGAGACGCGTCACCGGACGCACCAACGTCGTCGACGGCGGCGGAAGCGAGCAGGGACACACGGGGATGGTAATGCGGAACCACCGTCAGTCATGATGGGCACTGATCACCACCACCCGACGACGGAGTTCCCATGCGCATCGGCATCCTCACCTCCGGAGGCGACTGCCCCGGCCTGAACGCGGTCATCCGCGCGATCGTCCTGAAGGGCATCGCCATCTACGGACACGACTTCGTCGGCTTCCGCGACGGGTGGCGCGGGGTGGTCGACGGCGACATCGTCCCGCTCGGCCGCAAGGACATCCAGGGCATCGCGAAGCAGGGCGGCACGATCCTCGGCACCAGCCGCACGAACCCGTTCGAGGGCCCCAACGGCGGGTTCGAGAACATCTCCGCGACCCTGCAGCGGCACGGGATCGACGCGATCGTGGCGATCGGCGGCGAGGGCACCCTGGCCGCCGCGAAGCGCCTGACCGACGCCGGCCTGCAGATCGTGGGCGTGCCGAAGACGGTCGACAACGACCTGGGCGCGACCGACTACACGTTCGGCTTCGACACCGCCGTCGCCATCGCGACCGAGGCGATGGACCGCCTGCGCACCACGGGCGAGTCGCACTCGCGCTGCATGGTCGCGGAGGTGATGGGCCGGCACGTGGGCTGGATCGCGCTGCACTCCGGCATGGCCGCGGGCGCGCACGCGATCCTCATCCCGGAGCAGAAGACGAGCATGGAACAGATCGCGAAGTGGGTGCGGGCCGCCTACGACCGCGGTCGCGCACCGCTCGTGGTGGTGGCCGAGGGCTTCGTCCCCGACCACGAGGACACGGCGCACACCGAGCGCGGGCTCGACGCTTTCGGGCGGCCGCGGCTGGGTGGCATCGGCGAGCGCCTCGCGCCGCTCATCGAGGAGATGACGGGCATCGAGACGCGGGCCACGACCCTGGGGCACATCCAGCGCGGTGGCACGCCGACCGCGTACGACCGGGTGCTGTCGACCCGGCTCGGGCTGGCGGCGATCGACTCCGTCGTCGAGGAGCGCTGGGGCCGGATGGTGGCGCTGCGGGGCACCGAGATCGAGCACGTCTCGTTCGAGGAGGCGCTCGGGGAGCTCAAGACCGTGCCGCAGGCGCGGTTCGACGAGGCCGCCATCATGTTCGGCTGAGCGGGGCTGGGGGCTGGGGGCTGGGCTGGGCTGGGCGTACCGGGTCGAATCGGGCATACCTGGTCGGTTGTTCTGCCCCGGTACGCCCGAATCCGCCAGGCATCGCGCGCGTTCTGGGAAAGAACGGGCATGCCGAGGCGCCGCCGACTCTGCGCCGCGTCAGATCGGCGTACCTGGTCGAATCGGGCGTACCTGGTCGGATGTTCTGCCCCGGTACGCCCGAATCCGCCAGGCATCGCACGCGTTCTGGGAAAGAACGGACCGAAGGCCGGGAGGCCCGGGGTAGCGTCCGGCGCATGACCCGCGCCGTCCTCGTGTCCAGTGCAGCCCCGCCCACCGTCACCGACGTCGACCTGCCGGATCCGGCCGAGGGCGAGGCCCTCGTCGATGTCACGTACTCGAGCGTCAACTACAAGGACGGCCTGGCCCTCGCGCGGAACCCCGGTGTCGCCCGGCTCGACCCACTGGTGCCGGGGATCGACGTCGTCGGCACGGTGTCGGGGCTCGGGCCGGGCGTGCACGAGGTCGCGATCGGTGACCGGGTGGTGCTGAACGGCGCCGGCCTGGGTGAGACCCGACACGGAGGGTGGGCAACGCAGGCCGTGGTGCCGTCCGGGTCGCTCGTCGTGCTGCCCGAGGCGATCGACGACTCGTTCGCGGCGGCCATCGGCACCGCGGGGTTCACGGCGATGCTCAGTGTGCTGGCGTTGGAGCGCTTCGTCGCGCCGGACGACGGGCCGGTGCTGGTGACCGGGGCATCCGGCGGGGTCGGCACCGTGGCGATCGCGCTCCTAACGGCCCGCGGGTACCGGGTCACGGCATCGACCGGTCGCGCGGCCAACACGGACTCCCTCCGTCGACTCGGGGCGACCGAGGTGATCGACCGCGGCACCCTGTCCGAGCCGGGCAAGCCGATGCAGCGCGCCACCTGGGCCGGAGCGGTGGACAGCGTCGGCGGGGCCACGCTGGCGAACGTCCTGGCCTCGACCCGGTGGGGCGGTGCGGTGACGGCGTGCGGGCTGGCGCAGGACTCCGCGCTGCCGACGACCGTGCTGCCGTTCATCCTGCGGTCGGTGTCGCTGCTCGGGATCAACTCCGTCGACGCCCCGCTCGAGCTCCGACGTCGGGCGTGGGACAGGCTCGCGACCGACCTCGACGCGGCGCTCCTGGCTGACGTCACCCGCACGGTGACGCCCGAGCAGGCCATCGCGGTGGGGGCCGAGGTCGTCGCGGGACGGGTGCACGGACGAACGGTCGTCGCCGTCACGGGCTGATCCGGCGTGCTTTCCGAGCGATTCATTTAGCAAACGTTTGCATATTGGCACGCTAGGATTTCGAGTGTCGATTTCGTCCTCGAGGAGATGACATGCCGGTCCCCAAGTCCACCGTGGAGAGTTCTCCCCGGAAGCTCCTGCGCGACGTCGTCTACGACAAGATGCTCGCGGCCCTCCGCGACGGCACGCTGCAGCACGGCGAGCGCCTGAACGACGACGAGCTGGTCCAGTGGCTGGGTGTGAGTCGCACCCCGATCCGCGAAGCGATCGCGAAGCTCGTCGACATCGGCCTGGTCGAGATGGAGGCGAACCGGTACACCCGCGTCGCCACACCGACCTTCGAGGACTGGGTCATCGCGACCCGCGCGACCGCCGGGTTCTTCGAGCTCAGCCTGCGCTGGGGCGTCCCCGAGTACAGCGACGAGGACGTCGAAGCCCTCACCGCGCTGCTCGACAAGGCCGACCGTATGCGCAAGGTGCGGGACTACGGCTTCAGCGGCGCCCTCACCGAGATCATCGAGTTCGCCGTCGAGCACTCCGGCAACCCCCTGGTGCAGAACGCGGCCGTCGGCGCCATGGAGCGGGTCCGCTTCACGCTCAACCCCACGCCGGCGTTCGAGCAGTACGGGTCCGAGGCGTTCTTCTCGATCCTGCGCGAAGCGCTCACCGAGCGCGACGGCGAAGGCGCTGCCGAGGCCGGACGAGCCCTCACCCGCAACTTCGAACAGCACATCGAGGCGGTCCGCGCCGACCGCGGCTGACCCGTGGCCGCCGGCGAGTGGGGTGACGCCGACCCCTGGGCGGCCGTGCACGACGACGCCTACGCGTCCCTGCTCGCCCACGTCCGGACCGGCCCCCGCGGACCGGTGTCCGTCGACCTCGACGCACTGAGCTGGGAGTGGGGTACTTCGCTCGGTGACGTCCGATCGGCGGCGGCACGGCTCGAGGACCTCGGCATCCTGGTCCACCAGCCGAACGGCACGTGGCAGTACGAGGAACTCTCCGACGCCGACCTGTCCGACGCACTGGACTTCTGGGTCTCGCTCCTCGGTCCCGCACTCCGTGCCACGATCCCGGCGCTCACCCCCGAACTGCGCGCCGAGCTCGATCGCCGGGTCGCGCGGGCCCGCACCACCGCTGCCCTCCGGTTGCCGGAGTACCCGACGGCGTTCTCCGCCGCCTGCCAGTTCTGGTTCGAGCACTCCCCGAACACCCTGGTGCGCAGCCTGGGTCTGCGGGCGTTCGAGCGGATGCGGTGGGCACGCGTCCCCACCCAGCTCTGGTCGGTCCACGACGTGCACGCCTGGTTCGTGACCACCGGCCGCGCCGTGGACACCGGGGACCCGGGCGTCACGACCACCGCGGCAGAGGTCATCGACGGGCTGTTCGAGGTCCACCGGCGGAACGTCGGGGTGCCGCGGACGAGCCGCCCGGCGGACGACACCACCGAACACCGCGTCGGCCCGGTCGACCGCGCCCTGCTCCGCGACGTCCGCTCCGGCGGGTTGGCAGTCGGCTCCACGCACACGCTCGAGGACCTCGTGACACGGACCGGTGCTCCACCCGAGCAGGTCCTCGACGGGATGCGCTGGCTGCACGACCTCGGGCTCGTCGAGGACGACGGCGGCCGGTACCGCGTCGTGGACCCGTCGCTCGCGACCTGGCGCGACACGATGGAGCTGCTCACCGGCGTCTTCACCCACGGTGCCGTCCACGTCCTGCCCGGCCTGCGGGGACCCGCGCTCGAGGAGTTCCGCGCGCTCGTCGAACGGACGCGCGCGGACGGCCAGGTGCGCGACCACCGCTACACCGAGAGCGCGTTCGCCGTCACCCGGTTCCTGGCCGAGCAGTCCGGCAACCGCTGGACACGGCAGGCACTCCGCCTCGCGATGGCGCGGCTCACCTACGCGCTGCCCGAGGCCCCGGCGTTCCGGCAGTGGGACGCAGAAGCGCTCTGGCTGGCGCTCGACACGGCGGCCGGCAGCGGAGACGTCGGTGCCGCCTGGGCAGCGGCCCGCCGGTTCGTCGACGTCGCACGGGCGCACGTGGACGACGTCACGGCCCGGTGGGGCACGATGGGGTCATGACCGACCCGCACGACGACGTCCTGATCCACGCCACCGGGGTCCGCGTCACGCGCTCCGGCCGCGACCTGCTGCACGACGTCGACCTGACCGTCCGGCGCGGGGAGCACTGGGCGCTGCTCGGACCGAACGGTGCCGGCAAGTCGACGTTGCTCGCCGTCCTCGGCGCGACCGGACACCCCACCGCGGGCATGGTCGAGGTCCTCGGTCGCCGCCTCGGACGCGTCGACGTCCGCGAACTCCGGGAGCACATCGGCCACGTCGACCCCCGGCACCGGATGCTGTCGCCACTCACGGTGCTCGAGACGGTGCTGACCGGGCTGACCGGCACGACGGACCTCATGATGCGGTGGGAACCCTCGGCCGAGCAGATCGCCCTGGCCGAGCAGCACATCGCCGACGTCGGACTCACCGCTCGACGGGACGCCCGCTGGCCCGTGCTGTCGCAGGGTGAGCGAGGACGCGCCCTCATCGCCCGGGCCCTGATGTCCGAACCCCAGCTGCTGCTGCTCGACGAACCGGCGACCGGCCTCGACGTCGCCGCTCGGGAGCACCTGCTCGAGACCGTCGACGCGCTGCGGCACCGGCACCCCGAGCTGGGCAGCGTGATGGTGACCCACCATCTGGAGGACCTGCCGGCCTCGACGTCGCACGCGATGCTGCTCCGCGACGGTGCCGTCGTGGCCCAGGGCACCTCGGACGAGGTCATCACGTCGTCGGCGGTGTCGCACGCGTTCGACTTCCCGCTCGCGATCCTGCGGTCGGAAGGGCGCTGGGCGGCACGCCGATCCGCCTGACGCGTGCTTGAATGGCCGTTCAGTGTCCGCGGCCCGTGTCGGGGAGGGACCCGGCACCGCACCACGGTGTCACGCCGCGGACCGTCACCAGGGGGAACCATGACGAACACGCCGCCGCCCTACCCGGGGTCCGAGCCGCAGCCGAACGACGGGCAGCCCAACGCCGGCCAGCCGAACGGCCAGCAGTACCCGCAGCAGCCCGCCGGCCAGCCCCAGCAGCAGCCCGCAGGCCAGCCGTACGCGCAGCAGCAGCCCGCAGGCCAGCCGTACGCGCAGCAGCCGCAGCAGCCCGCAGGCCAGCCGTACGCCCAGGCAGCCCCCGCCGGAGCCGCTCCCTACGCACCCCCGCCCAAGTCGTCGTCCTCCCGCGGCAAGCGCGTCCTCATCTCGGTGCTCGGCGTCGTCGTGGCCGTGGTGGTGGCGTTCCTCGTCCGCCAGGGCCTCAACGCGGCCTTCAGCGACTCCACGGAAGAGAAGGTCTCGAAGGCCGTCGAGCAGATCCGCGAGCAGAGCGACCTGCCCAAGCAGGTCGACTCCGTCACGACGTGGACCGGGATCGAGGCCGAGGGCGCCGCGATCCACTACGACTACACGGTGTCGTCGAACGTCGATCCGGCCTCGATCACCGAGGGGGCCATCCGCGACGCCGTCGGGCCGAACCTCTGCTCCAACAGCGAGACGAAGAAGCTCCTCGACGAGGACGTCGACATGCGGTACACCTACAAGTTCGAGGGCTCGTCGAAGACCGTCGACACGACCTTCACGAAGGCCGACTGCTCCTGAGCCTCGGCGCCCGTCACGCGGGCGTGGCGGCAGCAGCCTCCGCGCCCGTCACGCGGTCGCGGCGGCAGCAGCCTTCGCGGCCGCGGGCAGGGCGTCGAGGATCCGTCCGACGGCGCGGTCGTCGTGCGCGGCCGTGACGAACCACGCCTCGAAGACGCTCGGCGGCAGGGTCACCCCGGCGTCGAGCATCGCGTGGAAGAACGGCGCGTAGCGGAACACGTCCTGCGCCCGCACGTCGTCGTAGTTCCGCGGTGCCTGGTCGGTGAACGCGAACGAGAACAGGTTGCCGGCGCGCTGCACGGTGTGGGCGACGCCCTCGGCCGACAGGGCCTCCGACGTGGCCGCGGAGATGACCGCAGCGGTGCGGTTGAGCGACTCGTACACGGACGGCGTCGCGGCCCGCAGCGTGGCGATGCCGGCGGCGACGGCCAACGGGTTCCCCGACAGGGTGCCCGCCTGGTACACCGGCCCGAGCGGGGCGAGGAAGTCCATGACCTCGCGCCGTCCACCGAGTGCGGCGAGGGGCATGCCACCGCCGATGACCTTGCCGAACGTGATGAGGTCGGGCTTCCACCCGGCGCCGTCCGGCACGACCTTGGACGCCTCGAGGCCCCACCAGCCGGCAGCACCGACGCGGAACCCGGTCAGGACCTCGTCGACGATGAGCAGCGCCCCGTGCGAGCGGGTGATCTGCGCCAGTGCACGGTTGAAGCCGCGCTCCGGTGCCAGGACGCCCATGTTCGCGGCGGCCGACTCGACGATGACTGCGGCGATGCGCTCGGAGTGCTCGTCGAAGGCCCGGCGGACGGCGTCGAGGTCGTTGTACGGCAGCACGAGGGTCTGCGCGGCGGTCTCGGCGGTGATGCCCGCACTGCCCGGCATGGCCAGGGTCGCGACGCCCGAGCCGGCCTCGGCCAGCAGGGAGTCCGAGTGCCCGTGGTAGTGCCCGGCGAACTTCACGAGCAGGTCACGACCGGTGTAGCCGCGGGCCAGCCGGATCGCGGTCATCGTCGCCTCGGTGCCCGTCGACACCATGCGGAGCTTCTCGATGGGGCCGTCGCCGTCCACCGACACCCGCTGCTTCACGAGTTCGGCCAGCTCGGTCTCACCCGGGGTCGACGCCCCGAACGACAGTCCGCGCGCGGCGGCCTGCTGCACGGCCTCGACCGTGCCGGGGTGGGCGTGCCCGAGGATCGCGGGGCCCCACGACGCGACGAGGTCGACGTACTCGCGACCCTCGGCGTCGGTGACGTAGGCGCCCTTCGCGGACACCAGGAACCGCGGGGTGCCGCCGACCGACCCGTAGGCGCGGACCGGGGAGTTCACACCACCCGGGATCGCGTTCTTGGCACGGCCGAACAGCTGGTCGTTCGTGGTCATTCGGGGGCCTTCCCGGTCGAGGCGATGCCGGCGACGTCCGCGGTGCTGCCCGAGGTGCGGAGGCCCGCTTCCTCGTTGAGCTTCCGCGCGATGTCGACGGCGAAGTAGGTCAGGATCGCGTCGGCACCGGCGCGCTTGATGCCGACGAGCGACTCCATCGCGGCGGCGTCGCGGTCGATCCACCCGTTCTGCGCTGCTGCGGTGATCATCGCGTACTCGCCGGAGATCTGGTACGCCCAGACCGGGACCGGCGAGGTGGCTGCGGTCTCGGCGAGCACGTCGAGGTAGCTCATCGCCGGCTTCACCATCACGATGTCGGCGCCCTCGTCGACGTCGAGCTCGACCTCGCGGAGGCCCTGTCGACCGTTCGCGGCGTCGATCTGGTACGTCCGGCGGTCACCGACGAGCGACGACGACACGGCCTCGCGGAAGGGGCCGTAGAACGCCGAGGCGTACTTGGCGGCGTAGGCGAGCAGCGCGGTCCCGCTGTGTCCGGCACTGTCGAGGGCGTCACGTGCGGTGGCGATCTGGCCGTCCATCATGCCGCTCATGCAGACGAGCTCGGCACCGGCCTCGGCCTGCGCGACCGCCATGTCGCGGTAGCGCAGCAGGGTGGCGTCGTTGTCGACGGAGCCGTCGGCGGCCAGCACACCGCAGTGTCCGTGGTCGGTGAACTCGTCGAGGCACAGGTCGGACTGCACCACGAGGGCATCCCCGACCTCTTCCTTCGCCACCCGGATGGCCACGTTGAGGATGCCGTCCGGGTCGGTCGCGCCGGAGCCCTCGGCGTCCTTCGTGGTCGGGACGCCGAACAGGTTCACGCCACCCACACCGACCGACGCGGCGTCGACCAGCGCGCGGCGGAACGAGTCGAGGGAGTGCTGCTGCACGCCCGGCATGCTCGAGATGTCCACGGCGTCGGTCGCACCTTCGCGGATGAACATCGGCAGCACGAGCTCGGCGGGGTGGAGCCGGGTCTCGGCCACGAGTCGTCGCATCGCGGGGGTGGCGCGCAGCCGACGGGGGCGGACCTGGGGGAAGCGTCCAGTCACGGGTGACCTTCCTGGTGGGGGGTGGTTGGGTTCAGTGCCTCGACGACGGCGTCGAGCAGGGCTTCTGCGGACCGCGTGCGTCCGACGGCGTGCACGGGCAGTCCGGCCGCACGGGCGTCGGTCGCGGTCCCGGGGCCGATGCAGGCCACGATGGTGCGGGGGTCGAGCGGGGTCATCCGGCGGGCGATCTCGCGGGCGACGCTGCCACTCGTCACGAGCACCGCAGCGGGCGCCGTCTCGAGGGTGATCGGCTCGTCGCCGGTCCCCACGGTACGGTACGCGACCACGTCGTCCACGTCGATGCCGCGGGCACGGAGGCCCTCGACGAGCGTGGGTGCCGCGATCTCGGAGCGGGGGAACAGCACGGTGCCGTCGGTGTCCGGCAACTCCTGCACCAGGCCGGCTGCGGACGTCTCGTCCGGCACCAGGTCGACGACCCAGCCCGCAGCGCGCGCGGCACGGGCGGTCGGCTCGCCGACCGCGGCGACGCGCACCCCGGCCGGGAGGCCCGCCACGCGTTCCGACAGGACCGTCACGGCCGTCGCACTGGTCACCACCACCCATGCGTAACCAGCCACAGGGGTCCGGTCACCGATGGGATTCGGCGATCCGTTCCTCCCGGCCGCCCCGGAGGCGACCAGGCGGCGGACCGCAGCGTCGAGCGCGGCGGGGTCGGACGGCGGAGCGTCCGTGATGAGGGGGACGACGACGGGGGCGAGCCCACGGGCCCGCGCCGCTTCGGCGACCCGGTCCCCCCACGCGCCGCCACGCGGGACGAGGACGACCGGGGGTCGTGCCTCGTCCGTCGCGGTGGTGGAGGGTTCCGTGGTGACCGCCTACTCGGCCGGCGTCGCGAGGCCGGGGCCCGCGGTGTACGGCCCGTCCGTGGTGTCCTCGGCGACGGTGGTCGCCAGGTCGGCGAGGTCGGCAGCGCCGTTCTCGAGCAGCTCGGTCGCCACGCGGCCACCGACCGCGAGCGCTTCGTCGAGACGCTCCTGCGCCGAACCGTCGAGCACGGCCGCGTGCGACGCGGTGCGGTACTCGGTGCCGTCGGGGCGGTAGACGGTCGCGGACACGAGCAGCAGCTCGGCGTCCACGACGGCCGTCGCGCCGATCGGGGCGGAGCAGCCGGCCTCGAGCTTGGCGAGGACCTCGCGCTCGGCCGTCACCGTCAGGCGGGTGGGGGCGTGCTCGATCTTGCGGAGTGCGGCGAGCAGCCCACGGTCGGTCTCGTCCGAGCGGATCTCCACCGCCAGCGCACCCTGTCCGGGAGCACTCGGCCAGAAGCCGAGGTCGAGCAGTTCCGTGGCGGCCGACAGGCGGTCGATGCGCCCGAGCCCTGCGGCGGCGAGCACCACGGCGTCGAGGTCGTCGTCCACCCGGCCGAGGCGGGTGTCGATGTTGCCGCGGATGTCGACCACGTCGAGGTCGGGGCGCTGCGCACGGAGCTGCGCGGCGCGGCGGGGCGAACCGGTGCCGACCTTCGCGCCCTCGGGCAGGGTGTCGACGGTGGCGCCGTTCCGGGCGACGAGGACGTCACGGGCGTCCGCACGCTTCGGCACGGCACCGATCGTCAGGCCCGGGTACGGCGCGGTCGGCAGGTCCTTGAGCGAGTGCACGAGGACGTCGACCTCACCGGCGACCAGGGCTTCACGCAGGGCACTGGCGAAGACACCGGTGCCGCCGAGCGACGCCAGGGAGGCACGGTTCGTGTCGCCCTCGCTCGTGACGGTGACGAGTTCGACGGGCCGACCGGCCGCCTTCGCCAGGCGGTCGGCGACGTCCTGCGACTGCGCGACCGCGAGCCGGCTGGCACGGGTGCCGAGCCGGATCGGGGTCGTGCCGTCGGGCGCTGTGGCGCTGGGGTCGTTCACGGTCGTGTCGGTCACGGAGCGACGCCCGCGGCGGCGGGCTTGAACCCCGCTCGCACGTTCTCGCAGCACCCCGGACGGCACACGTCGTACCAGGGGCCGATGTCGGTCATGTGCGGGCGCTCGGCCTTGGGCGTGCCGTTGACCCGCTCGAGCACCAGGTCGACGAGACCGGACACGTAGGCCGGGTCGATGCCGGGGGTCTGCGTGCGGAGCGACCAGAAGCCGAGCTCACCGGCGGTCTCGGTGGCTTCCTCGTCGAGGTCCCACATGACCTCCATGTGGTCGCTGACGAAGCCGAGCGGGACGATCAGCACGGCACGCGTCGAGCCGCCCTTGAGGTCCTCGTTCATGTAGTCGTTGATGTCGGGCTCGAGCCACGGCTGTGTCGGGGGGCCGGAGCGCGACTGGTAGACGAGCTTCCAGGCGGGCTTCGACGTGCCCTGCAGGTGGGCGTGCTCGGGCTGCTCGAGGAGCTCGGCCCAGGCCTGGTCGAGCACGACCTCGCCGACGGCCAGGTGCTGCGCCTCGTACGCGCCGTGCTCGTCGAACCCGCGGTAGTCGGGGCCCGAGCGGGCGGCGTCGGTCGAGGGGATGGAGTGCGTCGAGAAGAGCACCTGCAGCTCGGTCGCGACGTCCAGGCCCTCGTTCTCGGCGATCGCGCGGGCCATGCCGTCGCGGACGCCGTCGATGAACGGGCGGACGAAGCCCGGGTGGTCGAAGAACTGGCGGACCTTGTCGATCTGGATGGTGTCGATCAGACCGGTCTCGTTGAGCACGCGGGCGTAGTCCTCGCGGTACTGCCGGCAGCTCGAGAACGACGAGTACGCGCTCGTGGCGATGGCGACGAGCTTCGTGTAGCCCTTGTCCGCCGCCTCGGTGAACGCTTCTTCCAGGTAGGGCTCCCAGTTGCGGTTGCCCCAGAGGACCGGCATGTCGATGCCGCGCGACGCCAGCTCGGCCTCGAGCGCGGCCTTGAGCGCACGGTTCTGCGCGTTGATCGGGCTCACGCCGCCGAAGTGGCGGTAGTGGTGCGCCACTTCTTCGAGACGCTCGTCCGGGATCCCGCGGCCGCGGGTGACGTTGCGCAGGAAGGGGATGACGTCGTCCTGGCCCTCGGGGCCACCGAAGCCGGCGAGCAGGATCGCGTCGTACGCGGTCGGGGTCTCGACGTGCTCCGGCCCGGACGCTGCCGCGGGGGTGGCGGCGAGGACCTGGCCGTTCGTGATCATGCTGGTGTCGGTCATGACAGCACCTCCGGGAGTTCGGCGGTCGTCACGCGACGACCCGTGAAGAAGGGGACCTCTTCGCGCACGTGCATGCGCGCTTCGGTGTAGCGGAGATCGCGCATCAGGTCGACGAGGTCGACGAGGTCCGGGCTCTCGAGCGGCAGGATCCACTCGTAGTCGCTGAGGGCGAAGGTCGCGATGGTGTTCGTGAGCACGCGGCGGTACTTCGCGCCGGCGATGCCGTGGTCGCGGAGCATCTTCGAGCGCTCCTCTTCCGGCAGCAGGTACCACTCGTAGGAGCGGACGAACGGGTACACCGTGATCCACGCCTCGGGGTCCTTGCCGCGGAGGAACGCGGGGGTGTGCCGCTTGTTGAACTCCGCCTCGCGGTGCATGGCCATGACGTGCCAGACCGGCTCGGCGTCCTGGAAGAGGCCGGTGCGACGGATCTCGCGCAGCACGGCCTGGATGGCCTGCGCGTCGTCGCCGTGCAGCCAGACCATGACGTCGGCGTCGGCACGGAAGGCCGAGACGTCGTAGAAGCCACGGATCGTGACCCCGCGCTCGGCGGCGCTGGCGATCACGGTGTCGAGTTCGGCCACGGCGTCGTCGCCGACGCGGTGCACCGGACCGAGGGGCCGGCGGAACACGGCCCAGAGGGCGTAGGCCGTCAGCAGGTTCGGGTCGATCCCGGAGTCCGGGTGACCGGTCTCGGCGGGTTCCGTGTGGGGGTGGTCGTGCGCGGGCACGGGCCCGGTGTTCGTGGGCGCGTCGGAGCTCATGGATCCATTGTCCTATCGGTTGCCAGGGTGTTGGCCGCCCCGCATCCGGTGGACCGCGCTCGGGCGGTCTACCGCCGTCGGAGCACCAGCACGACGATACCCCCGACCACCGCTACACCGGCTGCGAGACCGGCCAGGTAGGGCACCGGCTTCTCGTCGAGGCCGCGCTTGAACTTCGACGCCGCGATCCCGATCTGCTTCGGGACGTTGAGCTTGTCCTCGATCGCGTCGAGGGTGTCGAACAGCTGGGCGCGGGTCGCGGCGACGCGAGCAGCGAGATCGTCGTGCGGGTCGGTCACGGTTCCTCCGTCGGTGGTGCGGCTGTCGGGGCTGTCGGGGCTCAGGAGCGGCCGTCGACGTCCGGCTTGCGGCTGCCGTACTGCGTCGGCGGGGTCGGCTTCTTGCCGAGGCCCTTGACCGCGTTGATGTCGTCCTTGACGCTGGCGATCGTGCGCTTCGGCGTGATCGGCAGGCCCTTCTTCAGGCGCTTCCAGCCGATCAGGCCGAGGATCGCGGCGATGATCAGCATCACCACGGCCACCACCAGTGCGGCCAGCCACGCCGGCATCACGGTCGCGAGGCCCATCACGGCTGCGGTCAGCAGGACGCCGATCGCGTAGAGCACGACGACGAGCGCACCGACCAGCAGACCGGCTGCGAGGCCGAAGATCTTCGCCTTCGCGAGCATCTCGGCCTTGAGCAGGTCGATCTCGCCCTTGACCAGGCCCTTGACGAGCTTCGGGACGTCGCCGACCAGGCCGAACAGCGAACGCGACTTGCGATCGCGGGTGTCGGTCATGAGGTGGTGGTGTCCTTCTTCTGGCCGACCTTGCGGACGGCCTTCTTGGTCGTCTCACCGATGAACTCGGCGACGTCCGGGGTCTTGTCGGCGATGAAGTCCTCGGCGACGTGCACGCCCTTCTGGACGCCGTTGCTGTTCCAGACCTTGCCGCTGACGGTCTTGATCTGCTCGTACCGCGCCCGTCCGGCTCGCGATCCCAGGACGTACCCGAGTGCGGCGCCGGCGACGAACAGGAGCTTTCCGCGCATGTGCGATTCCTCCGTGCATTGGTTGTGCGGTGGTCATGCACCGAACGGAATACGTCCGGCGGTCTCACCAACAGTAGCCCTCAGGGGCTGCGCGGTCCGCTCAGGAACCGAGGATCTCGTCGGCTGCCTTCCGAGCGGCGGCGATGATCCCCGCCAGGCCGCGTCCGGTCGAGGCCTCGCCGATCCCGACGACGCCCTCGGCCAGCCCGGCCGCGGTGAGGTCCGGTCCGTACCAGCCGACGCGTGCGGCGCCGCTGACACGGTCGGCCGTGATCGGCACACCGAGCAGCGTGGACGCGTCCTGCAGGGCACGACTGCCGACGGGGTCGGTCGGGTCGACCGGGAGGCTCGTGGCGACGCCCGCCGGGTCCGTCACGGTGGTTGCGTAGCTGAGCCGCAGGACGTGGCGTCCGTCCGCCACGTCGGCCAGCCACGGCCACTTCACCGTCGCGTGCGTGAGGGCCTTCGCCGACACGGCCTGCGCGTCCGGGTGCACGAGCATCCCGGTTCCGCGCGGGGCGGCGTCGAGCTCCGGCTGGTCGACGACGAGCGTGACGAGCTGGATGCCCGTCCGGTCGGGGGCGGCGGTGCGCTCCGGGTCGGCGACGGAGGACAGGGTGTGCTGGGCCGGCAGCCGTTCGGTCGTGCCGTCGGCGTTGACGATCTCGACCGCGTGCGCCTCGATGCGGGTTGCCCGGGCGTGAAGACGGACGTCCACCCCGTAGGTCGCCATGTCGGCGACGAGCTCGTCCACCAGGCGCACCGTCCCACCGCGGATCCCCTGCACCGGGGTGCCGGCGGCCGCGCGTGCCCGCAGCGACAGGACGGCCCGGGCGAGTGAACCCTCGCGCAGCAGTGCGGCGCGCAGGCCCGGGGCCACCCGGTCGGGGTCGAGCTGGTCCGGGTGCGTGGAGTGCACGCCACCGGCGATCGGCACCACGAGGTCGTCGAGCACCCGCTCCCCCATGCGCCGGCGGACGAGTTCGCCGAGCGAGGAGGCCTTGGCACCCACCGGTGCCGGCAGCAGCGAGTCCATCTGGGCGCGCAGGCCGCCCTTCTGCCCGACCACGGCCAGCACGTCGGCGGCCATCGGGGTGCTCGGGATGCCGAGGAGTCCGGTCGCCGGGATCGGGGAGGTCCGGCCGTCGCGGGTCATCAGCCAGGCGCCGCGCGGGTCGGGGGCGACGACGTCGTTGCCGAGTCCGAGCTCGATCGCCAGGCGGCCGACGGCGTCCGTGCGGGTGGCGAAGGAGTCCGCCGCCATGTCGAGGTCGATCCCGCCGACGGTGTGCCGACGGATCATGCCCCCGAGCTCACCCGAGGACTCGACGAGCACCACGCGGGCGCCGCCCTTGGCGAGGTCACGGGCGGTGACGAGCCCGGCGACCCCGCCGCCGACCACGACGACGTCGGTCACGCGCCGGCTCCGTCCTGCGCTGCACCGTCGTCCGCGCGGCCGTCGCCGAGCGAGTGGACCAGCTCGACCACCCGGGTCAGGACGTCCGGGTCGGTCTCGGGCGGGACCCCGTGGCCGAGGTTCACGACGTGGGCCCGTGCGGCGCCGCCCCGACGGACGACGTCGCGGACGTGCGCTTCGAGGACAGCCCACGGCGCCGAGAGCATCGCCGGGTCGATGTTGCCCTGCACGCTGACCCCGGTGCCGACACGCTGGACCGCCTGGTCGAGCGGCAGGCGCCAGTCGACCCCGACCGCGTCGATGCCGACGGTGTCCGTGCCGAAGGTCGTCATGTCGGCCAGGACCTCGCCGCTGCCGACGCCGAAGTGGATGCGCGGCACCCCGAGCTCGGCGACGTGCGACATCGCCTGGGCGGAGTGCGGCGCGACGGACCGGACGTAGTCGGCGCGGGAGAGCGACCCGACCCACGAATCGAAGAGCTGCGCGGCCGAGGCCCCGGCGAGCACCTGTGCCCGGAGGAACATCCCGGACACCTCGGCGGCCCACGCGAGCAGCCGCGACCAGGTCTCGGGGTCGGCGTGCATGAGCGTGCGGGCGCGGATGTGGTCCTTGGACGGGCCACCCTCGACCAGGTAGGCGGCGAGGGTGAACGGCGCCCCCGCGAAGCCGATCAGCGGGGTGTCGCCGAGCTGCTCGACCGTGCGTCGGACGGCCTGCTCGATCGGGGCGAGGGCCGCGGGGTCGAGCTGCTCGAGGGCGTCGACGTCGGCGGGGGTCCGGATCGGCGACGAGAGCACCGGGCCACGACCGGGGACGATCTCGACGTCCACACCGGCGAGCTTGATCGGCACGACGATGTCGCTGAAGAAGATGCCCGCGTCGACCCCGTGCCGGCGGACCGGCTGCAGGGTGATCTCCGACGCCATCTCCGGGTCGAGGCACGCGTCGAGCATGGCTGTGCCGATCCGAAGCTCCCGGTACTCCGGAAGGGACCGTCCGGCCTGCCGCATGAACCACACCGGGAGCGTCTCCGGACGGTCACCCCGCAGGGCCCGTACCAGGCGGGAACCACTCGTCCGCCCTGATGCCAGGGGGTGGGAGTCGGGGAGGGATGTGGTCGTCGCTTCGGTCACCGGATGATTCTCCCATCGAGCGCGTTACCATTGACTACGTGCTCATCTGTCTCACGGCGTCGCATCGCAACGCCAGCTTCGATCTCCTGGAGCGACTGAGCATCGGTGCACCCGCGGCAGCCAGCCGACTCGTCACGGATGCCGGCGTCCTGGACGGTGCAGTGGTCCTCGCGACCTGCAACCGCTTCGAGGCGTACCTCGACATCGCGGGCGACGAGAGCGACTCCGCCGTCTCCGCCACCGTGCAGGCCGTGGCCGCCGCGAGCGACCTGGACGCCACCGAGGTCCTGGACTCCGTCCACGTGCTGGACGGCAAGGACGTCGTGCAGCACCTGTTCGCCGTGTCGAGCGGACTCGAGTCCGTCGTCGTCGGCGAGACCGAGATCTCCGGCCAGGTCCGTCGCTCGCTCGAGGACGCCCGGTCGAACGGCACCACCACCTCGGACCTCGAGCGCCTGTTCCAAGAGGCCGCGCACACCTCGCGCGGCGTCAAGACCCGTACCCGCATCGGTGCCGCCGGCCGGTCGCTCGTGCGCCTCGGCCTCGAGCTCGCCTCGTCGCGGGTCACCGACTGGGCCCGCACCCGCGTGCTGCTCGTCGGCACCGGCAGCTACGCGGCCACCACCATCGCCGCCCTGCGTGACCGCGGCGCCACGAACATCCAGGTGTTCTCGCCCTCGGGCCGGGCACCCTGGTTCGCCGCCAAGCACGACCTCGTCGCCGCCCGTGACCTGCGCCAGGCCATCGGCGAGAGCGACGTCCTGATCACCTGCACCTCGAGCGAGGTCCCGGTCGTCGCACCGGCCGACCTCGACGACGGGGTCCGCCGCATCGTCATCGACCTCGGGCTCCCCCGCAACGTCGACCCCGCGGCCGCCGGTGTCGACGGCGTCGAACTGCTCGACCTCGAGACGATCAGCATCCACGCCCCGATCTCCGAGCTGAACGCCGAGTCCGAGGCCCGTGCGATGGTCGACGACGCCGTTTCCCGGTTCCGCGCCCAGGCGATGGAGCAGTCGACGACCCCGGCGCTCGTGGCGTTCCGCAAGCACGTGTTCGACATCCTCGACGACGAGATCGAGCGGGCCAAGCGCCGCGCGGACGCCGACGGCGAGTCCGTCGAGCACACCGAGCGGGCGCTCCGGCACCTGGTCGGCGTCCTGCTGCACCGTCCCTCGGTCCGCGCTCGTGAGCTCGGTCGCGCCGGTCGCGGCGAGGAGTTCGTCGGGGCGATCGACTCCCTGTACGGCGTCCGGCCGGAGGCCGAGCCGGAGCTGACGTCCCCCGTCGTCCCGCTGGCCGACCGCACGGCACTGGACCCGACCGCCTCGGATCGCGACGACCAGGCGGACGCGAGCTGAGCCTCCAGGCCGCTCCGCAACCACCCACGCTGCGCGTGAGTGCGCTGCTGCTGGTGCGTGACCGACGCGTCCTGATGGTGCGCGCCCGGGCGCGCGACGTGCTCTACCTGCCCGGCGGCAAGGCGGAGCCGCACGAGACCGACGTCGAGGCCGCCGTGCGCGAGGCGTACGAGGAGACCGGCCTGCGGCTCACCGCCGACGACGTCGACCCGTTCGGCGTCGTGCTCGAGCCCGCCCACGGGCAGGCTCCGGGGACCATGGTCGCGATGACGCTGTTCCTGGTCCGGCCGGGAGGCCCGCTGGACTCCGCCACGCCCGTCGCCTCGGCCGAGGTGGACGAGGTCGAGTGGGTCACCTCCGCCGACGCGGACCGCTGCCCGCCTGCGGGAGTGGAGACGCTCCGCCGCCTGGTGGCGGCGGAGCTCATCGACTGACCGTCAGGCCCTGGGCGGAGCTGCCGGCACGTGTCTGGTCGGCGGCACGACGCCGGTGTCACCAGCCGGAGAGGCGAGACGGCGTTCCAGCAGTGCCAGCGCGCCGATCACGGCGTCTGCCTCGAAGACACGGTTCCGCCGTCCCGCCGATCGTTGTGTCAGGACTCCACGCTCGACGAGGACCCCCAAGGCCGTGTTCGCGGCCTGCTCGCTCCGGCCCGTCGCGGCCGCGAACGTCTGCGCGGTGAGCACGGGGATGCGGGGCGCGAGTTCGAGCGCCGACCATGCAGCGGAGTCAGAGCGGACTCCGGCGAGCGCAGATCGCCAGGACTCCTTGATCCGGACGAGCTCGTGCTCGAACTGCGTCATCCGGTCCACGACCTCGGCCATCGCCTCGGCGAAGAGCCGGACGAACTGCCCGACGGCCCGCTGCGCTGGCTCCGATGCCGGCGGATCGGTGGACCGGAACCGCTGGAGCCCCGCTTCGTAGTCGACAGCACGGGTCGCCAGGACCAGGGAGACCGGTGGAGACGACTCGATGGTCAGACCCCGTGACCGCAGGACAGCGTGGATCAGTGCGCGTCCGATGCGACCGTTGCCGTCGGCGAACGGATGGATCGTCTCGAACTGCGCGTGTGCCACGGCGGCGATGGCGATCGTCGGCAGCGTGCTCGAGTTCACGAACGCCAACAGGTCGTCGAGGAGTCCCGGCACCCGCTCCGGCACGGGAGGGACGAACACCGCTGCGGCAGGCGTCGGCCCGCCGATCCAGTTCTGCACCGCTCGGACCGTGCCCCCGACCTCGGGTGTCGTCGAAGCCTCCATCAGCCGCCGGTGCGCCTCGAGGAGCAGGTCGAGGGTCACCGGGGAACCCGGACCGACCGACTCGGTGAGGAAGGTCATTGCGTCGATGTTGCCGAGGACCTCGGTTGCGGTGCTCCACTGCCCGAGCGGGCTCCGTCCGCGCGCCTCTTCTTCGAGCAGCTTCCGCGGGGAGACCTCGAGGCCCTCGATCATCGACGACCCGACCGCTTCGGCTCGGAGGAGCATCCGGCCCAGTGCGTCTCCGCTGCCGAGCAGCGTCGATCTCGTCTCGGCTTCCGTCACCGCAGCGGTGGCCTCGAGCACGGCCGCTTGTTCGGTCGGCCCGAGATCGACCGTTCGGCCCTGCAGCGGATCCGGCACGTAGGCGTCGAAGACCATCGGCATCCGGAAGGCGCGTGTCGCGGCCGCCGGGTCGCCCGTGCGGCGGATCGTCTCGTACGAAGCCATACATGGATCATCCCATGATCAAGGATGACTGCCTATCCTTGATCATGGGATGCGTTCCACTCGGGTTCGTCAGGCCTTGTCGGTATCGGTGTACTCCCCGACCTCGCCGTTCTGGGCCGGCTCGGCCTCGCCGGGGATGTCCGAGTCGACGTACTCGCCGTCGGGTCCGGTTCCGGTCGGACGCGTCTCGCCCGGGATGTCGCTCGAGACGAACTCGCCGACGGGCTCCGTCGACTCGACGTGCTCCTCGCCCGGGATCTCGCTGTCCGTGAAGGCTCCGGCCCGGGGCTCGACCCCGTCCGCGCGACCCTCGTCGCCTCGTGCCTGTTCGTGCTTGCCCGTCATGTCCGACCTCCGCTGCTCGGGTTGCTTGCCTCGGAGTGTGCCCGTGGTCCCTGGACGCCGACCGAACCGGATGCGGCGTTCGGTGGTTGCCTGTGCACCATGCAACGCAGCAGCCGATCGAAGTTCCTGCTCGTCGTGACCGGGCTCGTCGCCGTCGGGACCCTGGCGGGGTGCGCCTCGGACGGGCAGCCCGCCGCCACCGAGACCGTCACGGCGCCCGCGCCGTCCGCGTCGACGTCCACGCCGCAGTCGTCCGAGGAGTCCGCCTCGGCGGCACCGTCGGCCGGGTCCGGTTCTGGGCCGTCCACCGGATCCGGTGCCACCGGTTCGTCTGCTGGTGACCGGTGCGCGGCGTCGTCGCTCGCCGGGCGCATCGAGGCCGGCAGCGGTGGTGCCGCCGGCAGCGTCATCGTGCACCTGGTGCTCGAGAACACCGGGTCGACGACCTGCACCGTGCAGGGGTGGCCCGGCGTCTCGTTCGTCGGGGGTGGCACCGGCAAGCAGATCGGAGCGGCGGCCGTCGCGGAGAAGAGTTCACCGCACCCGACCGTCGCACTCGCTCCCGGCAAGACCGCCGTCGCACCGCTGAAGATCGTCCGGGCCGAGAACTACTCGGCGGGCGACTGCTCGCCCAAGACCCCGGACGGCTTCCGCGTGTACCCGCCCGGGTCGAAGCAGTCCCTGTTCGTGAAGGACACCGACTACCAGGCGTGCGCGTCGGCCGATGCCTCGCTGCTGTCCGTGCAGGCGTTCGTGCCGGAGGGGCAGGCGACCTCGTAGGAGTCGGGCACGATGAGCACCGTGACCACCACGATCAGCGACGAACGACCGGGCACCGACGAACTGGTGGCGCTGTACGACGCCGTCGGGTGGACCGCGTACACGCAGGACCCCGCAGCCCTGACCGCGGCGATCGCCGGCTCCCACACCGTGCTGACGGCCCGCGACGACGACGGGCACCTGCTCGGCCTGGTCCGCACGGTCTCCGACGGGGTGACGATCGTGTACGTGCAGGACGTGCTCGTCCTGCCGTCCGCGCACCGGTCCGGCATCGGTGGTGCACTGCTCGACGCGGTCCTGCAGCGGTACGCCGACGTTCGCCAGACGGTCCTGCTCACCGACGACGAGCCGGGGCAGCGAGCGTTCTACGAGTCACGAGGCTTCGTGGAGGCCCACGACGTCGAACCGCAACCGCTGCGTTCCTTCGTGCTCCTGCGCTGAGCACGGATGGGTCTCGCGACCGATTCCACGCGCCAGCAGGGCGTTCCTAGACTCGGACGCATGGGGGCTCGCGCACGGACACGTTCAGCGGCAGCCCTCGCAACCGCGCTCGGCGTCGTGCTCGCCCTCGCCGCGTGCACGTCGCCACCGCCGCCGGCTGGGTCGGAATCGGCACTCGCGAAGCTCATCACCCGGGTCGAGCGGTTGCCCGGGGTCGACACGGCCGAGGGCGAGATCCGTCAGGTCGACGCGAAGGACGACCCGCAGAACTGGATCACCTCGCTCGAGGTGCAGGCCGACACGACGGACCTCGCCGTCGCCGAACGGATCCGGCACACGGCAGCGCGGGGTGTCACCGGCACGACGCTGTCGGTGACCGTGGACGTGCCCCGCGGCCGGGCGTCGGCGCCGGTCGCAGTCGACCCGATGGACCCCGACGTCGTCGACTTGGCCGGACGGCTGCGCGCGGAGCCCTTCGTGCACCGGCTGTCGGCGACCCCGTCACGTTCCACGATCTGGCTCGTGCCGGGCGTCAGCTTCACCGACGCCGTCGCGCAGGCCCGTCCGATCGTCGGTGACCACCCGGCCTCGCTGGACCGTGGTGACGTTTCGGTGGGGATCACGGCGACGCACCCCGGGCAAGCACTCCTGCGCACGATCGACGGGTTCGACCGCGACGGTGACCACGACGTCGAGGGCCTGTACTACTCACCGGGCGCGACCTACGCCGACGCTGCGCAGGCACCCGCAGACGAGTACGGAGCTGCTGCCGAGCCCGAACGGCCTTCCCTGTCGATCTACGGCGACAGAACCGCTGCCGTCGCCGACGTCCTCGTCCGGACGAAGGACGAAGCCGCCGACGCACACCGCGCTCCGCGCACCGCGTTCTCCGTCGGCATCGACGGGACGAGTGGCTGGGTGGGACTCCCCCTCGACGCGAAGAAGCCTCGGGACGCCACCGCCCCGGGCACCGCGACGACGAGCCCCACCCCGGCTCCCTGGGTGCCCGCCGACGTCAGCGACCACGCTGCGACGCTCCGGGCGTTCCTCGAGCGCTCCGCCGACGCTGCCGGGGTCGCGGCAACCGTGACCACGGGCACCGAACAGTGCGCGCCGCCCGGATCGACCTGGTCACCCGATGCGACCGGCACCCGCGCGACGGCGTTCAACATCGTGCCCGTGTTCCAGATCGTCGACGACGCGCAGGAGCCGTTCGACGCCGTGACCGCGCTGTGGACGTCGGAGGGCCTCGAGGTCAGCGGCCGGGCGATGGGGCGGGACTACTGGTCGTCGTCAACGGATGCGGACCCCGCCACGGCGAGCATCCGCGGCACCGTCGACGGGCTGAGTCTGAGCGCCGAGTCGGTCTGCGTCCCCTGACCAAACGCGCTCAGGACTCGGGGTCGTCCATGATCTCGCGCACCTCTTGCGCACAGCGGCAGGCCTCGGCGATGCGGGCGGCCCAGGCCAGTGCATCTGCCCGGCTCTCGACATCGATCACCGAGAAACCCCCGATGAAGGTGTCCTTACCGGGCGTGTGGCGGGATCGTGGACGGTGCCGTCGGTCTCGACGACCGCGCCGCCCGATGCTTCCAGCATCCCGCCGCCGAACACCCACACACCGGCGGACTTCGCCTGTCGGACGACGGCGTGCGACGCCTCGGAGACGGCCGGCAGGTCGGCCATGGGGAACACCATCGTGCCCTCGTCGAAGGAGATCAGGTACCGGGTCATGCCCAGCATCATGCTCCTCAGCGACGAGCCGGGGCGTGCACGGCCTCGAGCACCTCGGTGCCCATGGTCCGCAGCGCCTCGACGACGGCCAATCGCCGCTGCAACGAGGCGTCGTCGAAGGTCACCGTCACGGCGTAGCTGACCGACGACCCGGGCCCCCGCAGGATCCCCGCCTCGGCCCGCACGCCGGTGCTCGACCCGGTGACCGCGACGACCTGCAACCCGTGGTCGAGCGCACGGTGCGCCAGGGGGTCGAGCCCGAAGGACCCGGCGACCAGGTTCAGGTCACTCGCCAGGGACAACCAGCCCAGCACCCGGTTCGACACCGCCTCGTCGACGACTTCGCCGAGCGCCAGTCCGCGCATCACCCACGACAGCTCCCCGGTCGGTGCGACGGAGGCGTCGGGGGCATCATCAGGGCCGCGGCGGTCCCGCACGCGGTCGATCAACGCCGTGCGCTCGATGCCCAGGGACTCCGCACGCTCCCGGACGGCGTCGATGCCCACGGTCGACAGCAGTGCGTTCATGGCCCAGGCGTCTGCGGTGGCCCCGACCAGGGTCGCCAGGTCGGGCACCTGCATGGTCGGCTCCTGCAGGAACTGCCACAGGCCGGCACCGGTCGCGGTGTCGCGGGCCATGCGCTGCAGGCGGTCACCGTGCAGGCGGCCGTCCTCGAGCTGGGCGGCGACCTCGATGAGCAGCAGGACACGGCCCAGGCTCGCGACCGGCTGCACCAGGGTGTCGTCGATCGCGAGCAGGGCCTTGCCGCTCGAGGTGTCGATCACCGAGGCGCTGACCCCGGCGCCCTCGAGCGCGAGGGCACCGAGGGCCTCGGTGGTGGCGGTGAAGCGGTCGTCAGCCCGGCCGCTGTGCCGCCCACGACCGCGGCCGCCACCTGCTGGGCGGTCGTCCGGTCGCCGACGGCGCGACGACCGGGCCGCGTCCGGCTCCGTCATCACCAGATCGCGACGCGCTCGGCGGGGTCGAGGTACATCGCGTCCTGCTCGGTCACGCCGAAGGTGTCGTACCAGACGTCGATGTTCCGCACGACCTGGTTGCAGCGGAACTCGTTGGGCGAGTGCGGGTCGATGCTGAGCAGACGAGCCGCCTCTTCCGGGCGGATCGCCATGCGCCAGGCCTGTGCCCAGCTCAGGAAGAAGCGCTCGGCGCCGGTGAGTCCGTCGATGACCGGGGGCTCCTGGCCGTCGAGGGACAGCAGGTACGCCTTCCACGCGATCGACAGGCCACCGAGGTCACCGATGTTCTCGCCGATCGTCAGGGCACCGTTCACGTGGCTGTCGGGCACCTCGGTCGGCACCAGGGCGTCGTACTGGGCGATGAGGGCCTTCGTGCGCTCCTCGAACGCCGCGCGGTCGGCCTCGGTCCACCAGTTCTCGAGCTTGCCGTCGCCGTCGTACTGCGACCCCTGGTCGTCGAAGCCGTGGCCGATCTCGTGCCCGATGACGGCACCGATCGCGCCGTAGTTCGCGGCGGCGTCGCGGTCTGCGTCGAAGAACGGGAACTGCAGGATCGCGGCCGGGAACACGATCTCGTTGAACCCGGGGTTGTAGTACGCGTTGATCGTCTGCGGGGTCATGAACCACTCGTCGCGGTCGATCGGCTTGCCGATCTTGCCGAGCTCGCGGTCGACCTGGAACGAGGCGACGGCGCGGACGTTCGCGACCAGGTCGTCGGACAGGACGGGCAGCGCCGAGTAGTCGCGCCACTTCACCGGGTAGCCGATCTTCGGCGTGAACTTGTCGAGCTTGTCGAGCGCACGGGCACGGGTCTCGTCGGTCATCCAGTCGAGCGCCGTGATGCTCTGCCGGTACGCCTCGACCAGGTTGGCGACGAGGTCGTCCATCTTGGCCTTCGAGGTCTCGTCGAAGTGCTCCTGCACGTAGATGCGGCCGACGGCCTCGCCCATCGCACCCTCGACCAGCGAGACGCCACGCTTCCAGCGCTCGCGCTGCTTGGGCGCACCGGTGAGTGCGGTGCCGTAGAACGAGAAGTTCGTGGCCGAGAAGGCACTCGTCAGGTACGCGGCGGAGCCACGGATGACCTGCCAGCGCAGCCAGTCCTTCCAGACCTCGAGCGGCTGGTCGTTCAGCAGGTCGGCCAGGCCGGTGATGAACGAGGGCTCGCGCACCACGACGGTCTCGAACGCGCCGGCCGGGGCGTCGATGGCTTGCCACCAGGTCTGCAGGTCGACGCCCTTCGCGAGCGCGGCGACCTCGGCCCAGGGCAGCTTGTTGTAGGTCTTCTGGCTGTCACGGGTCGTGACGTTGTCCCAGTGCTGGGCGGCGAGCGCCGTCTCGAGCGCGATGACGTGCTCGGTGCGGGCACCGCCGTCGTCGAGGCCGGCGAGCGGGAACATCGCCGCGACGAACTCGCGGTACTTCTCGCGGATGTCGGCGAAGCGCTCTTCGCGGTAGTACGACTCGTCGGGCAGACCGAGGCCGGACTGCTCCAGGAACACGACGTAGGACTCGGGGTCGCCCGGGTCGTTGTCGACGAAGAGCTGCAGGAAGCTCGGCAGGCCGATGCGCTCGAAGCGGCCGACGGCGGCGATGACTTCGGGCACGGACTGGATCTCGGTGATCTCGGCGAGCAGGTGCTCGATCGGTGCGGTGCCGAGCTCCTCGAGCCGGGCTTCGTCCGTGAACGAGGTGAAGAGGTCGCCGACCTTGCGCTCCTCGGTGCCGGGGGCGGCCTGCTGCGAGCGCTCGATGATGTCGCGCACGGCGATCTCGGCGGCTTCGGCCAGCACCGTGAAGGAGCCGTACCGGGCCTTGTCGTCGGGGATCGGCGTCGCCTCGATCCAGGTCCCGTTCACGTGGCGGTACAGGTCGTCCTGGGGGCGCACCGCGGGGTCGAGTTCGTCAGTGTGGATGCCGGAGGCACGTGCGACGTCGGTCATGCGGTCCACGATAGCCACCGACCCCATGGGGCAGGCCGATCCGGGTCGTCACCGGCACACGGCTGCCGGTACGGTCATCGCATGGGACTTCCGTGGAAGCTGCACGGCGACGGCAAGACCGTCTCCGCGACGACGATCGTGGCACCCGACGAACGGCTCACCTGGCCCCGGACGATCGGCCTCGGCGTGCAGCACGTCGTCGCGATGTTCGGCGCCACGTTCCTGGTGCCCCTGATCACCGGGTTCCCGCCGTCGACGACGCTGCTGTTCAGCGGCATCGGCACGATCCTGTTCCTGCTCATCACGGGCAACCGCCTGCCGAGCTACCTCGGCTCGTCGTTCGCCTTCATCGCCCCGATCGGTGCGGCGACCAAGATCGGCGGCATCCCGCTCGCCCTGTCCGGCATCATCGTCGTCGGCGCGCTGCTCGCGATCGTCGGGCTCGTCGTGCACCTGGCCGGCGCCGGGTGGATCGACCGGCTGATGCCCCCGGTGGTCTCCGGCGCGATCGTCGCCCTGATCGGCTTCAACCTGGCTCCGTCGGCCCGGGACAACTTCACGGCGGCCCCGGTCATCGCGGTCATCACCCTCGCGACGATCATCCTGGTCACGGTCCTGTTCAGGGGCCTGATCGGCCGCCTGTCGATCGTCATCGGCGTGCTCGTCGGGTACGTCGCAGCGCTCATCGGCGGTCAGGTCGACTTCTCGAAGGTCGGAGAGAAGCCGTGGATCGGTCTGCCGGACTTCACCGCTCCCGCGTTCGACCCGTCCCAGCTCCCGATCTACCTGGCGTTCGTGCCGGTCGTCCTGGCGCTGGTCGCCGAGAACGTCGGCCACGTCAAGGGCGTCGGGCAGCTGACCGGCCGTGACCTCACGCCACTCACCGGTCGCGCGCTCTTCGCCGACGGCATCTCGACCGTCCTGGCCGGCGTCGGCGGCGGCTCCGCCACCACCACCTACGGCGAGAACATCGGCGTCATGGCCGCCACCCGCGTCTTCTCCACCGCCGCCTACTGGGTCGCCGCGATCGCGGCCGTCCTGCTCGGCCTGTCGCCGAGGATCGGCGCCGTCATCTCGTCGGTGCCCGCGGGCGTGCTCGGTGGCGCCACCACCGCGCTCTACGGCCTGATCGGCATCATCGGCATCCGGATCTGGGTCGAGAACCGCGTCGACTTCTCGAAGCCGAAGAACCAGCTGACCGCCGGCATCGCCCTGATCATCGGCATCGCCGACTTCACGTTCCGCTTCGGCCAGGCGAGCTTCGGCGGCATCATCGTCGGCACCATCGCAGCGATCGTCGTCTACCACGTGATGGACGTCATCGGCCGGGCCCGCGGCACCGACGAGCCCTCAACCGAGGCCGCCGAGCCCGCACACGCCGCCACCGGCGCCGTCCCCGCGGAACCGCGCGCCGACTGACGCGAGTGGTCGGCCGGAACGCGCGTCCGGCCTGACGACGTGGGACCACCGGACTGGAGGCCCGTGGCGGGCACGGCCACGGGCCTCCAGTCCGTCATGACGCACGTCGACGACGTGGGCCGATGTGCTGAAATTGCACGATGAGCACGCACCTCGAGCGCACGCGCACCTTCACCGCGATGCACGTCCCCGGCGCACCGGTCGTCCTGCCGAACGTGTGGGATGCCGCGTCCGCACGCATCGTCCTCTCGGCCGGAGCGCGTGCGATCGCGACGACGAGCGCCGGCGTCGCCTGGTCACGCGGTCACCGGGACGGCAACGATCTGACCCGGGACGGCGCGCTGGACGCCGTGCGGCCGATCGCGGCGGCAGTCGACGTCCCGTTCACCGCCGACATCGAGCGCGGGTACGGCGAGACACCGGGCGACGTCGCCTCGACCGTGTCCGCGTTCCTCGGGCTCGGCGTCTCCGGCGTGAACATCGAGGATTCTCTCCGTCCGGTGGCGGAACAGGAGGACCGCATCCGCGCAGCCCGCCAGGCTGCGGACGACGCCGGCATCCCACTCTTCGTCAACGCACGGATCGACACCCACCTGCTGGGCGCGCCCGGCAGCGACGCCTGGGCGGAGGAGACGCTCACCCGCGCGACCGCCTACGCCAGGGCCGGCGCCAGTGGCGTCTTCGTGCTCGGAGCGCTGTCGGCCGCCACGATCTCGATGCTCGTGGACGCGATCGAGCTGCCCCTCAACGTCGCGTTCGGGCCCGGGACCCTGTCGGTCGGTGACCTCGCTCGGGCGGGGGCGAGCCGGGTCAGCGCGGGATCGGCCATCGCCGAAGCCGCGTACAGCGTCGCCGGCGACTGGGCTGCACAGATGTTCGGTGCGCCGGGTGCTGTCGTCTCGGTGCCGCCGACGCTCGGCTGGGCCGCGATCAACGAGGTCGTCCGCGACTGAACCCGGAACCGGTGCCGGGCGTCTGGAAGCGCAGGTTCCGTCCGCCGGGTCCTCCTCGAGGAGGAGGTTCGCCGACATCACACCTCGTGATCGGGGAGGACGCGGCGGTGTGGTCACGCTCCCTACCGTTGTCTCGTCGGGATGCACCCGACGTGGTGGAGGGTGATGATGACGATGACGAACACGCCGGCAACTGTGGATCGCCGTGGGGTGGTGTGGTTCATGTTGGCGGGAGCGCTGACGATCGCAGTGGTCGTCTGGCCGGCGGCGATCGCCGGTTGGGCCTCGGGGACGCACCTGTCCGTCGCGGCGCTTCCCGGAGCCGTGGCCTCGGGGTTCGCGCAGTGGGTGGGGTCCGGGCGGACGTCGAGCTCGCCGTTGGCCGCGGCGGTGTCGTACTGGGCCGTGTTCCACATCGTGAAGGCGATCGTCGCGGTCGCCCTGCTGGTCGTCTTGGTCCCGGTCGGGCAACGCGTCTGGACGGCGTACGCACGGGCACGATCGCGGGGGCGTCGCATCATTCTGTTCCTGGTCGGCGTCCTGGGGGCTCCGATCGCCCCGCTCGTGCTGCTCGTCGTGATGGCGAACGTGCAGGGTGCGGTGGCGCCGCTGTCATCGGTGCTGAACTTCCTGCCGATGGACGGCGCCTCGGTGCTCCAGGTCCGCGGTGAGCTCGCGTCCGGGACGATGACCCCGCCGTTGGCCGCGCTCATCGATGACTTCCGCCGCTACCACGCAGCGCTCGTCGTGACCGCGGTTGCCGCGATCATCGTGGTCGTCGCCGGGACAGCGGCGATCTGGGTGCAGCGGGCCCGGACCCCGAAGGCCGATCGGCGTCTCCGCCGGGTGCTCGCGGGCGGTGGGATCCTGCTCCCCGGGATGCTGCTGTTCCTCGGGATCGTGCTCCTGGCGAACCTGTCGACCGTCGCGGACACGGCACCCGCCCTGGCCGCGTTCTTCGACGGCAGCGGGATGTGATGGTCCTCGGTCACGACCGCACGGTGCGGCGGTGGTGGCGGGCGCACCCGATCGTCGCGGATGCCGTCGCCGCCGGTGCCCTCGCCGTCGCGGTGACACCGCAGCTGGTCTTCCACGCCCGGGCCGGTGACCCGCTGCTCGTGGCGTACGTCACCCTGTCGCTGGCGATGATCGCGCCACTGAGTGTGCGTCGACGATGGCCGATGGCTGTCTTCTTCGGCATCAGCGTCGTCGCTGCCGTGCAGTGGTCGATCGGGGTGCAGCTCGCTGCGGACGTGAGCGTGCTGGTGGCGCTGGCGACGCTCGCCGCCCACCGCCCGGTGCGGGACACCGCGGTCGCGGTCGCGATCGCCGAGGTGGGTGCGGTGGCCGCGTCCGTCACGTGGCCGCACGGGCTCCACGTCACCGAGATGCTGACCGTCCTCACCGTGTTCGTCCTCGCGGCGACCGCGAGCGGTGCCTCGGTCCGCAACCACCGCCGCGTGGTCGCGGTCCTGCAGGAGCAGAGCGCTCGGGCGCAGCGTGAACGTGAACAGCAGACGCTGCTCGCGGTCGCCGACGAGCGCAACCGGATCGCGCGGGACATGCACGACGTCATCGCCCACGGCCTCGCCGTGATCGTCACCCTCGCGGCGGCCAGCACCGGCAGGGCGACTCGGCAACCGGAGCGCGTGGACGAGGCCGTCGAGTTGATCGAACGCACTGCCCGCACGGCTCTCGCCGACACCCGTCACGCGGTGGGGACGATCCGAGCGAACGATGGGCTGTTGCCCACGCCGAGCATCGACGGGCTACCGGCGCTGCTCGAACTCGTCACCGCGGCCGGCCTGCGCGCCACACTGCAGACCGACGGCGCCGTCGACCGAGTTCCGGCAGCGATCGGGGTCGCCGTGTACCGGGTGACCCAAGAGGCCATCACGAACACCCTCAAGCACGCGAGTGCGACCACGTTCACCGTGAACATCACGGCCTCGCGAGACGAGCTCGTCCTCAGCATCGAGGACGACGGCACCGGAGGCACGCACGAGACCCGAGCCGGAGGCTTCGGGCTGGTCGGGATGGAAGAACGCATCACCCAGCTCGGCGGCATCCTCGATGCGGGACCCGATGGCACCCGGGGATGGCGGATCGCTGCTTCGATCCCCCTCGCCGTCCAGCCAGGAAGAGCACGAGCATGACCATCCGCGTGCTCTTGGTCGACGACCAGGCCCTCATCCGGATGGGGTTCCGGCTCATCCTCGACGACACAGAGGACATCACGGTCGTCGGCGAGGCCCCGGACGGGCGGAGCGCCATCCGTCAGGCGAACGCACTTCGCCCGGACGTGATCCTCCTCGACATCCGGATGCCCGGCATGGACGGCCTCGAAGCCACCGGACGACTCCTCACCGATGACCCCGACGCGAAGATCCTGATCCTCACAACCTTCGACCTCGACGAGTACGCCTACCGGGCGCTCCGTGCCGGTGCCAGCGGATTCCTGTTGAAGGACGCGCCGGTCGCCGAGCTCCTCGCGGGCGTCCGCGCCGTCGCTGCCGGCCATGCCGTGACCACGCCCCGCATCACGAGGCTCTTGCTCGACCGCTTCGCACCGCAACTCCCCACCGGGCCGCTGCAGGCACCCGACGGGCGCGCACTCCCGAACCTCACCCAGCGGGAGAACGAGGTGCTCCTCCTCGTCGCGAAGGGCCAGTCGAATGCCGAGATCGCCGCAGCGCTCGGCATCGGCGAGGTCACTGTCAAGACCCACGTCGCCGGAGTCCTCACCAAGCTCGGCCTCCGCAACCGCATCGCCGCAGCGATCTACGCCCACGAACACCACCTCACCTGAACCTGATCGCCAGCGAGGCGCGCATCGTCCGACTCACTCAGGCCAGAGGTCGGGACGCCTGCTCAGCCGAGGCCGAGGCAGAACGCCATGACGGCTTGCTGCACCGGCAGGAGTCCGGCCTTGAAGTCGTGTCCGACGAATGCGGCGTGTTCGACGGCGTCGACACTGACCTCACGGCCGCGCAGGAACGGCGGGCACGGGTTGAAGCGGACTCCCGGTGGCGCGAGGTCGAGGAGAGCCGCCGTGATCCGGTACTGCTCGAGAGCGTCAGTGTGCGCACCGGGACCGTCGGTGAGGACCACGTCCGCTGATCGAACAGCTGCCTCGAGGTCGTCGGTCCACGCAACCCCCGGGGTTGCGAGTTCGGCCGGGCAGCACTGGATCAGGTCGAGCTGCAAGACGCGAGCGGCTTCCTGCCACGCCCTGGCGATGTTGCTGTCCGCGCCCACGAAGAGGAAGCGCATCGCGGTGATGTCGCCCCGCTGCTGCAAGGCGTGGAGGTCGGACAGCACCTCGCACGGATGGTTGTCGTCCGTCATCGCGTTCACGACTGGCAGCGCGTGAGCCGCAGCCAAGGCGTCGACCACGGCGAGGTCCTGGTGGCGCACCACGACGATGTCGACCCAGTTCTCGAGGTAGCGAGCGACATCTGACAGCGCCTCCGGCTTGTCGAGTGTCGTGTCCGGGAACACGATCGGTTCGAGCCCCATGAGCGAAGCGCCCCGCTCGAACGTGGCCCTGGTGCGCAGACTCGTCGGCGGGAAGAACATGACCGCCGCGCCCTCCGTCACGGGCCCCCGGCCCGCACGGAATGCGTCAGCCAGGTCGAAGACCGCATCGACGTCAGATGCAGACCAGTCATCGAGCCTGACGAGAGAACGCATCCGAAGAGCGTAAGGGCCGGGACACCGAGCCATCCAGAAAGACCGGCCAAGTCGACGATGGCGACCATCACCGGGTGTGCGGACGACGCCCGTACCGCATCCCCGCGAGAATGGCCCGGTGCCCCGAACGATGACAGCCGCAGTGATTGCCGAACGGCGCGCGGTCGACCGCGACATCGTGCGGCTGGCGGTGCCGGCGCTCGGAGCGCTCGTGGTCGAGCCGCTGTTCCTGCTGACCGACACCGCGCTCGTCGGGCACCTCGGGGCGACGCCGCTGGCGGCCGTCGGGCTCGCGAGTGCCGTGCTGTCGACGGTGACCGGGCTGCTGGTGTTCCTGGCGTACTCGACGACGCCGGCCGTGGCTCGGGCGCTCGGCGGTGGCGACCGTCGCGGAGCCGTGCACGCGGGCATCGACGGGATGTGGCTCGCGCTCGTGCTGGGGGTGGTGCTGGCGCTGGTCGGGTGGCCGCTCGCCGGGCCGCTCGTCGACCTGTTCGGCGCCTCGGCCGAGGTGTCGGCGGCGGCGACCGCGTACCTGACCATCTCGCTGATCGGGCTGCCCGGCATCCTGGTGGTGACCGCCTCGACCGGACTGCTGCGTGGGCTGCAGGACACGAAGACCCCGCTCGTCGTCGCGACCATCGGGTTCGTCGCGAACGGGCTGCTCAACGCCGTCCTGATCTACGGCGCCGGCTGGGGCGTCGAGGGATCCGCCGCCGGCACCGTCATCGTGCAGTGGGCGATGGCCGTCGTCTACGTGCGCATCGCGGTGCGGGCCGCTCGGTCATCGGGGGCGCCGCTGCGGCCCGGCGCCTCCGGCGTCGCCCGGGCCCTGCGGTCGGGGGCATGGCTGTTCCTGCGGACCGCGTCGCTGCGGATCGCGATGCTCGCGACCGTCGGGGCCGCCGCCGGGCTGGGGACCACCGGGCTGGCGACGACGCAGGTCGGGCTGACCGTCTTCTCGACGCTGGCGTTCGCGCTCGACGCCCTGGCGATCGCCGGGCAGGCGCTCGTCGGACACGGACTCGGCGGACGTGACCCGGAGCGGGTGCGACTGGTGACGCGACGGCTCGTGCTGCTCGGGATCGCCGGTGGTGTGCTGCTCGGGGTGCTGACCCTGGTGGTGAGCGGTGTGCTCGGGCCAGTGTTCTCGGACTCGCAGGCGGTGCGGGACGCCCTGCCCGTCGTGCTGGTGCTGATCGCCGTCGGGATGCCCGTCGCCGGGTACGTCTTCGTGCTCGACGGGGTGCTGATCGGCGCCGGTGACGCGCGGTACCTGGCCATCGCCGGAGGCCTGAACCTCGTCGTCTACCTGCCGCTGCTCTGGTGGGCCGGCGGGACGCTCGCGGGGTTGTGGGCCGCCTTCGCCCTCGGCTACATCGGGGTCCGGGCGGTGACGCTCGGGGTGCGGGCGCACCGACGCGGATGGGTTGAACAGGCGTTGGCGCGGTGAGCGGGGCGTCTCCGGCTGGGCCTGCTTCGTCTCCTGAGCCTGCTGTGTCTGCTTCTCCTGCGGCTCCGTCGTCTTCGGTGGCCTCGTCGGCGGTGCTCGCCACGGTCGGCATCGGGGTGCAGGGTGTCGCGAAGCTGCTCGTGACCGTCGTCGTCGGGCGGGTGTTCGGCACCGAGACCCTCGGGCAGACCACCGCCCTGCTGTCGCTCTCGGTGTTCGTCGCGCTGCTCTGGCCGAACGCCGCGGGCAATACCGCGTCGCGGTTCCTGGCGATCGCACTGCGGCGCCGGCGGTCTGACGCCGCGGTGAACCGGCTGCTCGGGGTGTCGATGCTGGTCTCGAGCGTCGTGCTCGCCGCGGTCACCGTGCCGATCGCGCTGGCCTGGGGCAACGGCCCCGGCATGGTGCTCGGTGGTGCCGCGGTCGTCGTCGGCTACGGCCTCTACTGCTACGCCCGCGGCGCGCAGCTCGGCTACGACCGTGCCCCGCGGGTCGCGCTCTGGGACTCCGTGACGAGCGTGCTGGCGCTCGGGTTGCTCGTGGTGGCGTGCGTCGCCCGCCTCGAGCCCTTCGTGCTGCTGCCCCTGGCCATCGGGTACACGGTGTTCGCGATCGCGTGCTGGCCGCGGGGCAACGGCTTCTCGCCGGCTTCGCGCGAACCCGCCGCGGGCGTGCTCGGGTTCGCGGCGTGGAACGTGCTGGCGGTGGTGACCTCGAACGGGTTGCTGCAGTTGACGATGATCTCGGCGCAGGTGACGTCGTCCGCGCACGACGCCGGCGTCTACGCCGCCGCCTTCACCCTGGCGACGCCGGCGTCGATGCTCGGGCAGGCGTTGGGGCAGGTGCTCGTGCCGGCGTTCGCGCACCGGACCGATGGTGGGTCGCTGCGCTCTCGTGGGGCGCTGCTGCTCGTCGTCGGGTTCGCTGCTGCTTCCGCCGTCGTGTTCGGCCTGGTCGCCCTGCTCGCCGGGTGGTTCCTGCCGATCGTCTACCCCGCCGAGGGCGCCGCTGCCGTCACCGACCTGCGGTATCTGATGCTCGCGGTGTGGATGTTCACCGTCGCGCTCGTGCCCGCCGCGTTGCTGCTCGCCGCTGGGCGCTCGCGCCAGGTCGCCCTTGCCTCGGTCGCCGGGTTCGTCGTCGGGGCCGGGCTCATGGCGTTGCTCGGACCCGTCGCAGGTGTCGCGGGTGGCACCACGGGGTTCTTGGTCGGTAGTGCGGTGAACCTGGTTGCGGTGGTGGGGCTCGGGGTGCGGCGGCGCTGACCGCTGCGCACATGGGTTGCGATCGCGCGTTGCAACGTTTGGCGTCCCCCCAATGAGAATCAATGCCGACGAGCTATTCGAGAATCCCCTGGTCAGAAGCCACGGGACGGCAAGGGAACTGAACCAACCGAGAAGAGGTCGCGGCGGACGACCGGCTAACGGACAGCGCGCGCGAGCAGATGCACCTTCTATCTAGCGGCCTTGGCGCGAGTGATTGGCACGCCGGCACTCTTCGCCCACGCGCGGAAGTATTTTCCAGCGCTTGCCGCTGTTGAATCGGCCCACTCTGCGTTATTCGCCTCACGAAGCACTTGGCCCACGACATCCTGATCGGCACTCGGATCAGCAGCCAGCACTGTAAGAGAGCGCTCGCCGCCCCGCACCTCCGAAAGCAGTGCACGCAAGCAACTCTGAACGACGACACTCCCGTCCATGAGTCCCTTCTTCGCTGCCATCGTGGCGTCGTCCACGCTGACAGCGTTTAGCACCCGAAGCTGCTGAATCGCTCGGCGCTGAGCCGGCGTGTCGTACTCGCTCAACGGTCGCGGGCCAGAGGAGAGCTCACCTAAAATTGCGAGAGCAGGTCCAGGGGGGGATGTCGGAAATGCCAAACGACCTCGAGGTCCACTGAGAGTTGACGTCAGTGCACCCTTGCCCTCAAAGCCGTCGGGCGCGAGCCGAATCGCGGCGCCATCAACAAGCACTAAGCCTGCGTACTCGAACCACGAGATGAAGACGCGCGCGTAGGTGGCCCATGTGCTCGTGGCGACCTCGACCGCCGGAAAGACCGTTTCCAACCGCTGAGCGAATTGGGTCGTCGTGACAGCACCTTGGCCGCGCTCAGCAAGCTGGCTGTAGACGCTGAAAGCGCGATGCCGACGCAATGAGGCGGAAACGCGACGCCGGACTTCCGCCTCGCGGTCGCTTGCTTCAAGAATTTCCGGCACCAGGACGATCTGATTGGGTTTGTAGAGGGCTAAACCGAGTTGCCTGAGTTCTCTCGCTACGTTCCAGATGACGTTTTCACTCGTGGACCAACGCGCGGTGACATCCGCAACTGAGACGTCGCCCCCGCGCTCAAGAACATCCGTTAGTAGACGCGCAACAGAGCCTGGCGTCTGACGAAGAATGTAGGAATCCTCAATGGGCGCCCGTCCAGTATTGAGGTAATCCCGGAAGGTATCCCAATAGGTGTCCAGTTTCTCACCGACCTGAACGACAAGGCGCTGATCCAATAAAGATTGGACAACGCCAACATTGAAGCGTTCAGTCACTTCGCTCGCTTGCACAGGCGCAAAACGAGCGATGAAGTTCAGAGCTTCCCGCTCACCGGGGCTGAGATGGGCGAGATCGCCCTCGAATAGGTTAGCAACATTGAGCGCTTCCGCAACCAGTTGCTCTTGAGTTTTACCCGCCCGGAGCTCTTGGATCAGGTGCCCGGCGAGCTTCTTAAGGAGCCAAGGTAGTCCTTGACTGTATTCGCGCAAACGTTGCCGAATCTCTCTGGAGAGCTTTGTGTCAACCTCCTTCTGCAGTCGAGCGAGAATTGTATCGACGTCACCCGCGCCGAATGGTTGAAGCGCAACGAGGGATGCGTGGCTTCGTATCTCGTCTCTAAGCTGATAGGGATGATTTTCCGTCCACCCGACAAAGTCGGTCTTCCAGGCGAACCCCACCACCAGCCGGCTTGAGGAGTCGACAGCGAGAAGGGCGAGGTCCCGGAATACCCTTGTCAGATCCTCGTCCTTGAAAACATTCTCGAACTGATCGAAGAAGACAAGAAGCTGCCCACCGCCGGGCTTCCACTCCGCCTCCTCCAAAGACTTCAACGCGCCCGACAGTGAAGCCCACGTTGCAGATTGCGCCAAGCTGAGGAGACCGGCCGCCTGGGCTGACTCCGCCGCGCGCCGAAGTACTCCAGGCACATAAGCGGGTGTGGTGGCGGTCCTGGCATCGATGACTAAGGCGTGACCGCCAACCGCCCGAACCTGCGCCGCTATCTTCAGCGCGAATGAACTCTTCCCCCATCCTGACTGAGCGTTCAGCACGAAAAGTCGACTGCCGCCAGACAAGTGCGCGTCCAGTTCCCTCACCGCAGTGCGTCTGCCAATGAAGTATTTTGGCGAAGCTGGAAGCTGGTACTCGAAGTCAGATTGGCTTCCGGTCACTTCGACGATTGCCTGGTCGTACACAACAACGCGCGGGGTAGGGGCTTGTGTGGACTGCGCCACGTCGTGCACTTCAAGTCCCTGAGAATAAGCGTGCTCCGAGAGGAGTCGGATCGCCTCCGCGTTCACTCCTCCGCTTTTTGCGCGGACTAGAACTCTTGCTGCAGTCTTTGTGACATCATCGATCTCGAGGCATGCTGCATAAACGCCGGAGTTGTGGACGATGAGCGCCTCGTCGCTCAATAGCGTTGAGACGCGCTCAGGCGGAACGACTTCGCCTCGGCTTTTCAGGATGTCCCACAAGTCGACAGCGGTGATCAGCCTAAAAGCCTTGTCGGCATTCGAGATTTTGGTAGCCAACTCGTGCCCGTCGCTCGTAAGGCGCGGGATGGCGACGAACAGACCGCGAGTGTCGCGTTGGTCCAAACGCGCCGTGCTGAGCTTGCCATAGAAGGCGGAAAGTTGCTCTGACCTGACCGGTGAGGTATAAGCCTTGCACTCCGCGAGAGCGCCGATCTGGTCGAGTTGGTGCTTCATGGAAAGGTCGAGTTCAACGCCCGACGAAGTGACGTTCAGTGAGAGAGTCGTCGGTTTCTCGTAACCCAGCAGATGAAGTACGTTTGCCATGAACTGCTCGAACAGGTGCCCGCGGGCGTGGTTCACCGCGCCAGGGCTATCGCCGTCCGCGAGTACGAGCACAAGCGGGTCTTGAACGACCACGTTCTCCACGGGTTTCCTCCGTCAGTTCGCTGCGTCACAAGCGAGGTCAGCTTGAGAAACCATACCGGCTAACCCCGACTCAACGGGGATAAGGGGCTCGTCGCGTCGCCAGCGTGGGCGGCCGTCCGGGCGGCGTGGCCCTGATCATTCAAGTGGTCTTTCACGTGTCCCGACACGACGGCCCCGCGCAGCTCCTCGTCGGTGGCGATCTTGCAGAAATTAGGTTGGTAGCGCTCTTCGTCAACCGTTGACAGCCGAAGCGAGTCCTGTGCCCTTCTCTCGTATGCCGATCGGTTGCCGAGACGGCTGCTGGGGTGCGTCAGCTTCCCCTCGGCGCCGATCCGTCGTCGCCATCGCACACACTGCCGACCGCTGATGCTCTGACGCAGCTATCTAGGCTTCGAACGAAATCCCACCGTCGAGCCACCGTTGCAGCGCCGAGTCGGGCGACCGCATGCTGTCGGGATCAACAAGCGGCCGCACCAGGTCGCTGAGTCTGCTTGGCGTCCCGCTCAGCACCTCGCCTGCTGCGATGCGACCGGCTCCGGCGATCCAATCGGCAAGCTGCACGCGCGGATCGGTGGCTGAATTGACTTGCACAATGTCTCGAAGCCGCACGCCGTAGATCGTGGAGGCAATCGATTTGGTAACATCAAACATCAGTGGCGTTAGCTGACGGTACTCGTCGATGTACATGTCGAACTCGGCACCGTTGAACCGGTTATGCCAAGTAGTCGCGACAACCAACATTGTGGGCAGCATTGGATCAAGATCAAGGGTCGCGGAATCGTCACCCTCGATCGCGTACGCCTCGTCGCGTGCGTCCCACAACCGTGCAAGCATTCGTAAAGCACGTCGATTGTGCGATCCGGCCAGATTTGCTAGACGGAGAGCTTCGATAAATCTGTCGGCACGACCTGCTGGCGCGAATGGAACCTTGTAGGACCTACATAACGCGTTGAAACTTGAAAGCAATTCGGCTCGCGCGCTTTCGTCAAGAGCTGGTAAGACTCGGTCTGTCATCTCGTCCGCGAAGTAGCCCTGTAGGTGAATCGCAGAAGGCCTGCCAAGGCTGTATTCATGCTCCTCCATGAGGAGTGAAATCATCTTTCCCGCCAGGAACTTCGCTTTATCCGCCAGGTACACGCTTGATGTTGACGCCAAGGGCCCATCGGGCAGGAAAAGTGACTCAGCGACAGTGCGGTGCTTCTTAAACAGCTTCGATGCTTTCAGTTCGCCCCCCTGTCGAGCCTCCTCTTTCGTGGACCCAAGCGCTTCACGAGTCTGGACCACAACCTCCTGAGCCTCCGCGATGGAAAGCGCCGTCGTGCCGTAGCTGAACGTGCGGTGCGTTGCACTGCTGAGGTTTTCGCCGTCAGAACCGGATTCATCACCGACTACCTGCAAGGTCACGAGCGGAGCATACGACTTCCAGCCGACGCCGACGCTGGTGGCGCGCAGTCATAGGCCAAAGTGCCGGATGAGATCCGATATCGGCTCGAACGGCGACTGCTATCGCGCGACCCGCCGGGGCTTCCTCGATTCAGGTCCGCGAACTTTGCCACCCCATTCCGGGACGGTCTTCGGTCTGGGCGCCTCGAGGAGCAGCAGGACCTGCGAACAGCTCGACCGCTTAACCTCTGCGGAACTCACTAAGCGGTTCAACGCAGAAGTTCGCCGGATTGTGAAGATGCTGGAGCGCGATACCTCACAGCTTTCGTAGTGTCCAGCCGCTGCCGAACTTGGGCAAGGCCGGCAGTGTCAGGCATAATGTTCGCGGAATGAGGTGCCAAAGAGATGCTGCCTCTTTTGAATTGAGGTGTACCTCAACTCCACAATGACCCGGCCGCGTGCACGTGTAGTTCTGAGGTCGAGCAACGACCTTCAAGCATGGGACTGCGCGCAGGTCGAGACCCCATGCCACACAATCACCGAGCCGATATCAGTGTCGGTGGGCGCGAGTGTCCGGCGGCGGCCCTGTCGTGTCCCCCACCCGCAACTCCGACGTGAACGACGCCGGCTGCGGCTCTGCGCCCTCGAGCATGGCCAGGGCGGCACGTGCGGCGGCTTGGCCCTTCTGCACGAAGGGCTGCACCAGGGTGGTCAGGTGGCGGATCGGGGTGCGGTGGAGCAGGCTGTCGTCCACGGTGATGCCGTCGAAGCCGACGACGCTGACGTCCTCGGGCACACGGAGTCCGGCGTCGAGCGCGGCCGAGATCACCCCGACGGCGATCAGGTCACTCTGCGCGATGACGGCGGTGCGGCGGGGGCCGTCAGGCGCGAAGAGCTCGGTGCCGGCGAGACGCCCCTCTTCCACCGAGCTGCCGGCGGTCTCGATCGCGACGGCGTCCGGGTAGACCTGGCGCACACCACGCAGGCGTTCGAGCGTGGTGAAGGCGATGCCCTCAGCCTGCCGGGCTGCGTCGATCGGGCCACGGCGGCGTGCGGCGTCGAGTGGCAGGGTCACAACGGTCACGTCCCGGTGGCCGAGCCCCTGCAGGTACTCGGCAGCACGGCGTGAGGCATCGCAGTTGTCGAGCTGTACGGGGACAGCACCCTCGATCTCGTCCGCCTCGATCGCGACGACGGGGATCTGCCGACGGCGCAGCACGGCGACGGCGGGGTCGATCCGGACGTTGCACCCGACGAGCACGACGGCGTCCATCGGGGCATCCACCAGCGGGCCGGCGCCCTGCTCGTCGTCGAGCGGACTCCGGACGAGCAGCAGTGAGGCACCGGCAGCACCCGCGACCTCGGCGATGCCGTCGAGCGTCAGGACGTTGACCGGGTCACGGAAGGCATCGCTCAGGCGCTCGTCCATCACGACACCGATGACGCCGGAGCGACCGCGGCGCAGGGAACGCGCACGGGGATCCGGGCCGCCGTAACCGAGGTCGGCGGCAGCGGCGAGCACGCGCGCCTTGGCGTCCTCGGACACCGGGCCGAGACCACTGAAGGCGAGCGAGGCCGTCGACGGCGCGACCCCGGCAGCACGGGCGACCGCTGCCAGCGTCGGGCGCGACGAACGGGTGACGCCGCCGCGGGAAGGCGACGCGCCGGGTCCTGTTGCCGGTTCGTCCATCGCCCGTTAGCGTAGCCGGAACGAGCAGTCGAATCGATTCGACAGCCGCAAGACCAGCACCGACACGCACCAGAACGCGCAGCACCGAGCGCGCCGCAGCACGATGGGAACCACCATGACGACGCCGTCCACCCGCACCGTCCCGACCACCAAGGCCTGGATCATCGCGGTGTTCGTGGTGTTCACCCTGTCCGGGCTCGACATCGCGACGTGGCTGGGCCGGATCCCGAGCGTCCGCGACTCCCTGGGGGCGAGCACGTTCGAGATGGGTCTGCTCGTGCTCGGCATGGCCGTCGGTTCCATCGGCGGTCTGACCTTCGCCGGGCACATCGTCGCGAAGCTCGGTGCCCGTCGGGGCGTGCAGGTGGCTGCGGCGTGCCTGGCGGTCGGCATGATCTTCGCGGGGGTCGCGGTCACGCTCGGGTGGGGCTTCGCCGCCATCTGGATCGCGCTGATCGCGTTCGGCTTCGGCAACGGCCTGTGCGACGTGTCGATGAACGTCTCCGGCGCCGCCGCCGAGAAGGCCGGCGGGCGCACGATCATGCCGCTGTTCCACGCCGCGTTCAGCCTCGGCACGCTCGCGGGCGCAGGCCTCGGCGCGCTGGCCGAGCGGTTCGAGATCCCGGTCTCGTGGCACTTCATCGTGCTCGTGGTCATCACGAGCGCCGCCATGCTCGTCGCCGTCACGAAGTTCCAGGACGAGCACCTCGTCGAGCAGCCGGTGTCCACCGACACCAGCCCGGTCGCGACGCCGCTCACCCGCTGGCAGGTCTGGGCACAGCCCTCCACGCTGCTCATCGGCGTGATCGTGCTCGGCATGGCGCTGGCCGAGGGGTCCGCGAACGACTGGCTGCCCCTCGCGATGATCGACGGCCACGGGCTCGACAACGCCGGCGGTGCCGCCGTGCTGACGGTGTTCCTCGCCGCGATGACCGCCGGCCGCGTCGCCGGCAGCCCGCTGATCGACAAGTTCGGCCGCGTGCCGATCCTGCGCATCAGCGCCGCCGTCGCGGTCGTCGGCCTCGGCATGCTCATCTTCATCGACAACGTGCCGCTCGCGATCGTGGGCGTCGTGCTCTGGGGCCTCGGTGCCAGCCTCGGTTTCCCGATGGGCATGTCCGCCGCGGCCGACGACCCCCGCACCGCGGCCGCCAAGGTCAGCGCCGTCGCGACGATCGGCTACGTGGCGTTCCTGGCCGGGCCGCCGCTGATCGGGTTCCTCGGTGAGGAGATCGGCCTGCTCGGCGCGCTGCTGATCGTCTTCGTGTTCATCATCGCGGCCGGCCTGGCCTCGGGTGCGGCGCGCGAGACCGGCGCCGCCGCCCGGCCCGCCCGCGGGACCGACAAGACGAGCGGGACCACGAAGCGCGAGACCGAGAAGTCCAGCAACAGGAACTGACTCAGCCGCCGTCGCCCGCCCGCGCCCGCGTCGCCAGGTGCAGGGCGAGGCGGGTCTCCGGGTCGGACAGGTCGACGCCGAGCAGCCGCTCCACCCGCGCGATGCGGTCGGACACCGTGTTCCGGTGCACGCCGAGCACCGCGGCGGTCTCGGCGATCGACGACTCCGCGTCCAGGTAGGCGGCGAGCGTCGTCAGGAGCGCCCCGCCACCGCGTTCGAGCGGTGCGAGCAACTGCCGCGATGCCGGCAGGAACGTGTCCGTCTGCGTCCACGCGAGCAGCAGCTGCGCGAGCCCGAGCCGGTCGACGTGCACGAAGTGCCCCGACTCCGGACGGCTGGCTGCCAGGCGGGCGGCGTCGCCGGCCTCGCCGAGCGTCCGGACCAGCCCGGCAGGGCCCGCCTGCAGACTGCCGACACCCACGTTGGTCTCCACGGTGGTGCGGAGCGTGTTCTGCGCGCGCCGCAGCCGACTCGCGATGTCGGCCACTGCCTCCCGGCCGGGTTCGTCGGGTTCCGACAGCCACAGCACCCAGCCGTCCGCCTGTTCGACGACGACCGCGTCGAGTCCCTCGGCGCGCACCGCGGCGTCGACCTGCTGGCGGAGCGCGACCAGGTCGACGCCCTGCCGCGCGACCACGCGCGCGCCGACGTGCCAGGCGTCCAGCCGCCACCCGGCGGCGATGGTCCGCTGCACGAGCTGCGGGGCGGGCGCCCCGTCGGCCGCGCGGAGCTCGTCGAGCATCGCCATCCGGTAGCGGGCGTCGCGCTCGTCGTCGAGCCGGGTGAGCAGCAGCCGGTGCCCGACGGCGACGGCGGCCACCTGCAGGGCACTCGCGACCACCTGCTGTTCGGCGGCGATCGGGACGGGCAGGCCGACGGCCAACCAGGCGCGCGGTCCGATGCCGGTGCCGACCGGGATCGCCACGAGCGTCTCGTCGACGCCCTCGGCGGTCAGCACGTCGCTCGTGCCGGCGCGGCGGACGAGGACGGCGCGGGCCGCGTCGTCGACGGCGGCTCCGCGGAGTGCCAGGCCCGAGGCGTCGAGGAACCGCACCGGGTGGCCGAGCGACCGGTCGAGCCGGGCGAACAGGTCGTCGAGTTCGGGGCCGGCGTCGAGCGCGACGCGGGAGGCGTCGAGGGCTGCCCGGGCCGCCGGACCCATCCCGGTGCCGATGAGTTCGTGCAGGCGGACCGAGGTCGCCCACGGGTCCGGGGTGGCGAGCACGGCGACGCCGAGCCGGTCGGCGAGCGTCGTGGTGCCGGGGCCGAGTTCCAGTGCCCCGTCGACGACGAGCAGGGTGGTGCCGGCCGCGGACGCCCGGCGCAGCAGCACGTCGAAGCGCGCGTCCGCGCGGTCGACGGGGGTGAGCAGCACGACGACGTCGTCACCCTGCGACAGGGACCGGCCGACCTGGTCGGGGGTCCCCACGACCCCGCGGACGCTCCGGACCGCGGTGCTGCCGGGGCCGACGAGCAGGCGGGTGCCGGGCGGCAGGAGCGGCAGCAGGTCGCCGACGGCGTTCACGCGAGCACCTGGCCCACGGCCTCGGGGACGACGTCCGCGTCGATGCCGAACGCCCGCGGCCCCATGCGCGCGGTGCGGTCGGGGTCCGCCCACCACCACGGCGCCGACGGCAGCACGAGCACCGCGAGTTCGTTGCCGACCCGCGTGCGGTCGGTCGCCACCGGCGCGAGCGAGCGCGCGTCGACGACGGTGATGACGCTCGGGGTGCTGGCGACCGGCAGACCGTCGACCAGGCAGTGCACGTACTCGCTGCCCGCCTCGACCCGGGCGACCGCGCCGGTGCCGGCGTCGCGGATGGCCAGGCTGCTGCGGACGAACGCGAGCGCGTCCCCCTCGCGTTGGACGTCGATGACCCGGCCCTGCGCGACGACCCGGCCGCCGATGAGTGCGGCGAGTTCCGCCGCGTCGCGTGCGCCACCAGCGGCACGTCCGATCCGGAGCGCGCGCTGCACGCTGCCGACGACGGCCCGCTCGCGCAGCAGCGCGACCGGGACCGGGCCGATCGCGAAGGCCGCCCAGCCGCCGCTGTGCGAGACGGCCTCGCGCCAGACCGTCTCGACGTCGTGGGGGTGCCGGGCGTCGACCACGATCCGCAGACCGCTCGTGGTGGCCGCGGCTGCCGTGACCGTCGTGGTCGGGCCGACGAAGACCGACAGCTGGTCGATGCGCGGGACCGCGCGGCCGACCAGGTCCGCGTCGACGAGCGGCAGTCCGGCGGCGTGGGCGGTGAGGGCCGCGGCCGGTCCGGTCACGCCGCCGATCTGCGCGGCGACGACGGCGTCGGCGCGGACGCCCGTCCAGCGTTCGACCGCCGCGAGCGCGGCCGGCAGCTCCTCGCCGCTCGGCATCTTTTCCTCGAGCACGGTCGTCGACCCGATCAGCCCGACGGCCACCACCGATCCGAGCGCGGGGTCGTCGAGGTCGACGACCGGCACGCTGCGGTCGCCGAGCGCGAATCGCAGCGCGCTGACCATGTGGTCGACGCGGCCGCCACCACCGCAGCCGAGCAGGGCGGTGCCGCGTCCGAAGACGGTCGCGTCGTCGGCCTGGAGGCCCGCCACACCGCCGCCCCGCCGCTCACCCTGGTCCATGGGTCCATTCTGCTGCCGTGGTCGCGTCTCGGGGCGAGAGCCCGGGGCCGGGGGTCGGGTGCGTGGGCCGGGCGCCGGGGTCGGCGCGCGGCCCGTCGGTCAGCCGACCGCCGGGGCGGCCGGTCGGACGTGCTCGTGCAGGTCCTCGACCGGGACGAACGGTTCGTCGAGCCCGAAGCACGACGGCCCGAACACGGCGAGCGCCTCCGGGGTCCGCATCAGGTCGGGGGTCGAGATGCCGATCACCCGGACGCGCTGCCCGAACCGCAGGCGCTCGGTGGTGATCGGTTCGGCGGTCTCGGCGTCGAGGACGCAGATCAGGTCGGGCACGACGGCGACGAGCTGCCCGTCGCGCCGGGCGACGAGGTTCTCGTTCTGGAACCGGAGCTCGAGCTCGGAGCCGTCGGTCCCCTGCACGGTGGCGCGCCCGCGGGCGAACCCGTCAACCGTGCGGCGCTCGACGTCGACGACCTTGCCGTCGAACAGCTCGCGCAGGTGCGTGTAGATCGTCGTGCCGAGGGCCTCGGCGAGCGCGTCGATGGGGTCACGGTGGGCTTCGCGGGCGACCCGGATGGCCCGACCGACGGCGAGTGCCAGGGAGAGCGTGCGCGGGACGGCGGTCTCCCGCACCTGGCGGCCGGACATGGCGTACTCGGCGATGTAGGCGACGCCGCCGAGCCGGATGGTGACCCCGCGGGCGAGCCACTCCATCTTCTTGTTGTCCGTGCCGGTCTCGATGATGACGCCGTGGCCGTTCTCGTCGCTGATCGCCAGTGGACTGCCGGGAACCCCGTAGACCGAGAACGTCTCCATCTGCAGCTCGGGGAACGCGCGGCCCATGCCGTCCGCGTCGACGACGGGCAGGCCGCCGGTGGCGCCGACGAGCAGCGGGATCATCGAGTTGATGCCGCCGCACTCGATGGGCATCGTCGCGGTCGCCGTCCGGCCCAGGTGGGCTTCGAGCCGACGGAGGGCGCCGAGGGGTTCCGGTCCGGCGGGGATGCGTTCGAGCACCACGGTCGGTGCGCCCATCTGCGCGGTGGGGATGACGAGGGCGTCGTCGGGCACCTCGGACGGGTCGAGGATCGTGACGGGGCCGTGCTGTTCGATCGCGGCACGGACCAGGAGCATCCCGATGGTGGGGTCGCCCCCGCCGCCGGTGCCGAGCAGTGCGGCGCCGCGGGCCAGGTCGGGCAGGTCGTCGACGTCGAGGATCCAGCTCATCGGTGCGCTCCCGTGTTCGTCTCGCCCGCGCTCGTGGTGCCGTCGTGGCGGACAGCGGGGGTGTCGTAGCCGAAGTACCGAGGGCCGGCCAGGCGCAAGCCGTCCGGGGAGTGCCAGCGCTCGTCGGCCGGTGCCGTGACGATCCGGATGCGGGCGCCGAAGCGCAGGGCCTCGGTGGTGATCGGCTCGCCGGTCTCGGCGTCCAGGGTGATGATGAGGTCGGGAGCCGTGGTGCGGACCTGGCCGGCCACCTCGACCAGCAGGTGCTCGTTCTGGAACCGGAGCACCGCCTCCAGGCCGGTGTCGCTGCCGGAACCGGCGATGCGGGCCGTGCCACGGGCGAACCCGGTGACGGTCTTGCGCTCGATGTCGGCGACCTTGCCCTCGAACACGACCGTGCCGCCGAGCACCTCGGTGACCGCCGTGACGGGGTCGGCGTTCTCGCTGCGTGCGCGGACCAGCGTCTCGCCGAGCCGGACGCTCAGCGACAGGCTGCCGCGGACGAACGACTCCTTCACCTGCGCGCCGGACATGGCGTACTGCGCCGTGATCGCGGAGCAGCCCATCTCGACCGTCGCCGTGCGGGCGAGCCGCTCCGCCCACCGGTTGTCCACCGTGTCGAAGACGACGGTGTTGCCCTTCTCGTCGGCCAGGGCCATCGGTGTCGCGCTGACCCCGGACAGGGTCGGCAGCACCATCTGCACCTCGGGGAACGCGCGGCCCATGCCGTCGCCGTCGACCAGGGGCAGGCCGAGCTCGGCAGCGGCGACGATCGGGGTCGTCGAGTTCACGCCGCCGACCTCGATGCAGGCCAGGTGGGTCGGGGTCACCCCGAGGAACGCCGACAGGCTGCGGATGGCCTCGGCGAACTGGCCGGCGGACGGCAGCTTCTCGACCATCACCGTGGGTGCGCCGATCATCGCGACCGAGAGCACCACGGCGTCGTCGGGTAGGTCCTCGACCTGGACGATCTCGACCGGGCCGTGGGCGCGGACGGCGGCCTCGGCGAGCAGGCGTCCGATGTAGGGGTCACCGCCGCCGCCGGTACCGAGGATCGCGGCGCCGCGGGCGAGGGCGGAGCAGTCGGCGCCGATGGCGGTGATGACGGGTGCTGCGGGCGCGGCTTGCGTGGCTGCGGCTTGCGCGGCTGCGGCGCGCGGCGCGGCTTGCGTGGCGCTCATCGGACCAGCGCCCCGAGTGCCAGGTCGCCGACGGCCTTGGCGCGGATCCGCGTCGCGTTGCCCGGCAGGTACGGGATCGGGACCTCGTCGAAGTCGACGATGTCCACCGAACCGGGGTCGGCGCCGGCCGCGATCGCGCGGTCGACGGCCTCTTGCCGGGCCTCGTCGACCACGGCGGACCGGCGGCCGTCGCTGATCGCGTAGACCTTGTCGACCTCGCCGCTGACCTGCGCGATCGCCGCGCCGATGGCGTTGGCCACCGAGTAGTGCTCTGGGCGGTGCACGGTGCCGAGTCCGGGCAGGGTGTCCGGCAGCAGCACCGATCCGCCGCCGACCGCCACGACGGGCAGCGGGTCGGACGAGGTGCGCATCCGTTCGACGATGTCGGCGACGCGCTCCGCGATGACGTCGAGCGCGCGGGCGGCGACCTCGGCCGGCACCCCGGCGACGAGCGACGGGTCCCCGATCGCACCACGGCCACCGCGGACGGCCACGTCGGTGGCGGTCAGGGTGGAGCCGCCGAAGACCAGGCCCTCCTCGGTCAGGCGGTACCCGACGGAGTCCGGGCCGACAACGCTGCCGTCCTCGCGGATGCGGGAGCCGCCGCCGATGCCGACGGACAGGACGTCGGGCATCCGGAAGTTCGTGCGGATGCCGGCGACGGCGACCTCGCCGGTGGCCTCCCGTGGGAAGCCCGCGGTCAGGACGCCGACGTCGCTCGTCGTGCCGCCGACGTCGACGACCGCGCAGGTGTCGAAGCCGGACAGCACGGCTGCACCACGCATCGAGTTCGTCGGGCCCGAGGCGAACGTCGCGACCGGGTAGCGACGGGCGTACTCGACGTCCATCAGGGTGCCGTCGTTCTGGCTCAGGAAGAGCGGTGCGTCGATGCCGCTGCCCGTGACGGACCCGGACAGGCCGTCGACGATGCGGTCGGCGAGCTCACGGAGCGCCGCGTTGATGATCGTCGCGTTCTCGCGCTCGAGCAGGCCGATGCGACCGATCTCGGACGACAGCGAGAACGCCACGTCGGGCCCGAGCTCGGCGGCCATGATCTCCTGCGCGCGCTGCTCGAACTCGTCGTTGATCGGGGAGAACACCGACGAGATCGCGACGGAACGGATGCCCGCGGCCGCGATGGCACCGGCGTGCCGCTTCAGTTCCTCGGGGTCGAGCTCCGAGATGACGCGTCCGTCGAACTCGTGGCCGCCGTGGGCCAGGAACGGCTGCGCGTGCACGGCCGACACCAGGTGCCCGGGCCAGTCCGTGAACGGGGGCAGCGACGCCGTCGCCGGCAGGCCCAGCCGGACCGCGGCGGTGGGGGCGAGGCCGCGTGCCTCGACCAGGGCGTTGATGAAGTGGGTGGTGCCGATCATCACGCCGTCGATGTCCGTGGGGCCGAAGGCGTGCTGCTCACGCAGGCCGTCGAGCGCGGCGACGATGCCCGAGGTGACGTCGGGGGTGGTGGACCGCTTGACCGCCGCACGGACGGTGCTGCCGTCCATCAGGACGGCGTCCGTGTTGGTGCCGCCGACGTCGATGCCGATGCGCATGGGGGTTCCCTTCGGTGGTGCGGGTGCGGGTGCGGTGGTGCTGGGTCGTGGGGTGGTGCTTGTTGCGGGGGGGGACCGGCCGCGCCGTCGCGCGGATCAGGGGTGCGGCAACGCGACCGGCCGTTCGGGGAGCGCCCGGGTCAGGCGGCGGGGGTGGCCGGTGCGGCGGGGGCTGCGGCGACCGGGGCGGACGTGGCGGCCGGCGCGGCCTCGGTCCGACTGACACCGACGCCGCGGATCAGCCCGACCTTGCCGGCGACCACGTAGAGCACGAAGGCGATGACCACCGAGTTGATCGACGGGATGCCGACGGCGACGAAGTACCCGATGAGCGAGGCGACCGCCCAGATGACCAGGGTCGCCGGCACCCAGGTGGGCGAGGTCGTCGGGATGTTCTCGGCGTCGCTCAACTCGCGGCGCCAGCGCTTCACGACGAAGTACTCCGCCACCATGATCCCGGCGATGGGCGGGAAGACGACCCCGAGCACGGACAGGAACGGTGTCAGGGCCCCGAGGAACCCGACGGCGGCGAGCACCGAGCCGACGACGCCCATCACGAGCGTCACGAGCCCGCGGTTCACCTGCTTGCCGAACACCGCATCGATGAAGTTCGTGACGCCGAGGCTCGAGCTGTAGATGTTCCAGTCGTTGATCTTGAACGTGCCGAGCAGGATCACGAGGATGCCGACCCAGCCGACGCTCGACGTGATCACGCGGGTGATGTCCGCGGAGCCGACGGCGTGTGCGAGCAGGACACCGGCCAGGCCGATGACGTACTCGCCGAGCGTCACGCCGAGCAGCGTCTGCTTCACGACGTCGCCGACCGACCGGTTGAAGCGCGTCATGTCCGGCGTGATCACCGCACCGACGATGAACCCGCCGGCGACCAGGGTGGTGCCGGCCACGAAGCTCAGCTCCGGACCGGCCGGGGCACGCGCGGCGAGCTCGGCGATCGAGTGGCGGCTCAGCTCGACGATGACCGCCCAGCCGACGAGCACCAGGAACAGCGGCACGGTCACGTTCGCCAGCCACTGCATCGAGTGGAACCCGCGCAGGACGATCGCGGTGACGAGCAGCCCGAACACGAGCGACCACGCCCAGGCGGGCAGGATCGGCAGGATCGAGACGAGGCCGGCCGCCGAGACGCCCGACTGGATGCCGAACCAGCCGATCAGGCTCAGCCCGATCGCCAGTCCGACCAGCGCCGAGCCGGCCTTGCCGAACCCGGTCCAGCGGGCGATGACCGAGGTGTTCAGGCCCTCCTTGACGCCGATGACGCCGACGAGCACCGAGACGATCTCCAGGATCACGGCGCCGAGGGTGATCGCCCAGAAGGCGTCCCAGAAGCTCATGCCGAAGCCGAGCGTCGCACCGAGCAGGAACTGGGACAGGGCCGAGATCTGCCCGAAGCGCTGCACGGCGACCTGGAACCAGCCGTAGCGCGCGGACATCGGGACTCGGCTGAGCGAGTAGTCGTCGACGGCGACCGACTCGGAACGGGGGGTTCGTGGTGCTGACACTGCGGTCTCGCTGGCCATCGTGGCTCCTCGGGGAGGGGTGTCGGCGTGGGCCGATCGGGGTGTCAGCCACGGTAGGACGGCATCGGATTGCGGTACATGTGCAGAACGTCGTTACGGGCATGTGAATCCGTGCGCCCTGCACAGGTGCGTCTTCGCGCTCCCAACTGCGAATTGCCTCTTGCGGAAGTGATGTATCAGGTCCAGAGTTTCAGCATCTGGCAACGACGCTCGACAGGAGAACCCATGAAGCTCAGCACCGTCAACCCCGTTCGCACCGCCCTGGTCGCGATCTCAGCCGCAGCGGTCTGCGCCTCGGCACTGGTCGGCAGCCCCGCCGACGCAGTGGAAGCCGATCCGGACGCGTCGACCTTCTTCTCCCCCGCGGATCTCGATGAACTGGCTCCGAACGGCAGCGCAGCACTCGATCCGGCCGTCTTCCTCGAAGGGCTCGAGGAGCTCGAAGCATCGTCCGTGCGCCGCCAGGCGGTCACCGAAGCCGGCCTCACCTCGTACCGGTACATCGTCGACGAAGGAACGCTCACGCTCCCGAGTGCCGCCGACGTCAGGGCGGCCATCGAGGAGGCAGACGAGACCGGATCGGCCGGAACGATCTCGCCGTTCCTCGAGGCCCGCTTTTCGGGGATCAAGACAGCGATCGGGTTCAACACCGTCGACCAACAGGCTCTCGCCGCGGGTGGCGGCGCAGCCATCGGTGCCGCCATCTGCCTCATCCCGGGCGTCGGCTGGGCAGCCTGCGCCGTGATCGGTGTCGTCGTCAGCGTTGCGACCACATACGTGTTCCAGCACGGCATCTGCAGCGGCGGGCGGAAACTGTGGTGGTACGACGTGAAGGGTGGCTCGACCGTCGGTTGCCGGTCATCGGCACCGTTCTGAGCGAGGACAGGGAAGGACGACACCATGCGGTCATGGCTCCTGTACATCGCGATCGTCATCGCTGCCCTCGTGGCACTCCTGGTGCTCGGCAACTGGATGCCAGCTGCTTCGTCGGCCGTGTTCTCCATCGGCACCCCCGTCATCGTGATCGGCGCTGGGCTGGGAGCGAAGTACGTGAAGGAACGGCTCAAGGGCCGACATGCGCACCAGCGATGACGAGACGGCGGCGGCGGCGAGCCCTCCGCCCGGTTAGGCTTCCGGGGTGCGTCTCGTCATCGCCCGGTGCTCCGTCGACTACGCGGGCCGGCTCTCAGCCCACCTGCCGCTCGCGACCCGCCTGCTCATGCTCAAGGCGGACGGCTCCCTGCTCGTGCACTCCGACGGCGGCAGCTACAAGCCGCTGAACTGGATGAGCCCGCCCTGCTCGATCGAGATCACCGAGCCGGACGAGGAGCAGTCGGTCGCCGGCATCACGCAGGTGTGGACGGTGACGCAGAAGAAGACGCAGGACAAGCTCATCGTCTCCCTGTACGAGGTCGTGTCCGACGAGACCCACGACCTGGGCGTCGACCCGGGCCTGGTGAAGGACGGGGTCGAGGCGCACCTGCAGCAGCTCCTGGCCGAGCAGATCGAGCTCCTCGGTGACGGCCACACCCTGGTCCGTCGCGAGTACATGACGGCGATCGGGCCGGTCGACATCCTGGCGCGTGACGACGCGGGAGCGAGCGTCGCGGTCGAGATGAAGCGCAACGCCAACATCGACGCGGTCGAGCAGCTCACCCGGTACCTCGAGCTCATGAACCGCGATCCGCACCTGCGCCCGGTGCAGGGCGTGCTGGCGGCGCAGACGGTGGCACCGCAGGCACGCACCCTCGCCGAGGACCGCGGCATCCGCGTCCTCGTGCTCGACTACGACGCGATGCGCGGCATCGAGGGCGGCCACACCCGCCTCTTCTGACCCGCGTCGGGCCGTCCGGCCTGGAGGCATGGCGCACCCCCGCCCCGCCGCCGACGGAACCCGGATGGTCGCCGCCACGGCCCGGCTAGGGTGGACAGGACATGACCAGCCCGTTCTCCGCCATCCTGTTCGACCTCGACGGCACCATCAGCGACTCCGCGCCGGGCATCCTCGAGAGCCTGACGCACACCTTCCGCACCGTCGGCGTCCCGGTGCCGGACCGCGACACCCTGATGTCGTTCGTGGGCCCGCCGATCATGGACACGTTCCGGATCGCGATGGGCATGGACGACGAACTGGCCGACCGCACGCTCGCCGTCTACCGCGAGCACTACTTCTCGCACGGGGCGCTCGACTCCGAGATGTTCCCGGACATCGACGTCGTGCTGCGCACCCTGCACCAGGCGGGGCTGCCGATCTCGACGGCGACGAGCAAGCCGGAGACCCCGGCGACCTACATCCTCGAGCACTACGGGCTCACCGGCGACATCGACATCATCACGGGCGCGAGCGACGACGAGGTGCGGTCGAGCAAGGCCGACGTCGTTGAAGAGGCACTGCGACGCCTCGAGGCCCACGGCTTCGACACCAGCCGCCCGGTGCTGATCGGCGACCGGAAGCACGACGTCGAGGGCGCGACCGTGCACGGCGTCCCGGTCGTCTTCGCCGAGTGGGGCTACGGCTCCCCCGACGAGGCCGAGGGCACCATCGCCCGCGCCGCCACCCCGCTCGACCTGCTGCCGATCCTGCTGCCGTCCGCGACGCCGTCCGCATGAACGACGTCGCACGTCGGGGCCTCCGCGGCGCCGCCTGGCTGCTGCCGGCGGCCATCGTCCTGATCGCCCTGAACTTCCGCGGTCCGATCGTCGCGACCGCCCCGGTCATCGGGGACGTCCGCGCCGACCTCGGCCTGACCGCGACGATCGCCGGGCTGCTGACGACGATCCCGGTGCTGTGCTTCGCCCTCGCGACGCCGTTCGCCAGCTGGGTCATCGCGAAGGCCGACCCCGAGCGCGCCGTGTCCCTGTCGCTCGTCATCGTGCTCGCCGGCACCGTCGTGCGCTCGATGCCCTCGTCGGCGGCGCTGCTGATCGGCACCGCGCTCATCGGCATCGGCATCACGATCGGCAACGTGGTGATCCCGGTGGTCATCCGGCGGGACACCTCGCCGGAACGCGTCGGCCTGGTCACCGGCGTCTACACGTCGGCGCTCAACGTCGGGTCGATGATCACGTCGCTCGGCACCGCTCCCCTGGCCGCCCTGTGGGGGTGGCCGGTCGCCATCGCGATCTGGGCGGTCTTCGCACTCATCGCCGCCGCGGCCTGGACCTACACGGTCGGTGCTCGCGCCGCCTGGCGACGCCCGCTGCCGTCCGAGCGGGACGAACCGCTGCCCGTCACGGGCCCCATCGACCAGGTGCTCGACACCGGGGCGATCCGGACCGCGCGTGCCGCGGAGGCCGCACGGGTCGCCGCCGCCGAGCCGATCCGGCCGGCGCGACGGCTCATCACCTGGGGCCTGACGCTGGCGTTCGGTGGTCAGGCGTTCTCGTACTACGCCCTCACCGCGTGGATCCCGACGCTGCTGCACGACGAGATCGGGTTCTCGAAGGCGTCGTCGGGCGCGAGCTCGTCGGTGTTCCAGATCCTGGCCGTCGTCGGGGCACTCGGTGTCCCGCTGCTCGCGACCCGGTGGCGTCCGGCGGCGATCATCGCCCTGGTCGGCACCCTGTGGCTGGCGATGCCCCTCGGGCTGCTGTTCGCCCCGCAGCTCTGGTTGCTGTGGTCGGTGCTCGGCGGTGCAGCCCAGGGCGGTGGCATCACCGTGATCTTCATCGTCATCGTGCGGATCGTCTCGAGCGACGCCGACGCCCGCCGGATGTCCGCGTTCGTGCAGGGCGGCGGGTACCTGCTCGGGTCGGCCGGGCCGCTCGTCGCCGGTGCCCTGCACGGTGCGACGGGGAACTGGACGGCACCGCTGCTCGTCGTGCTCGTCGCAGTGCTCACCCTCGGTGTCGTCGGGACGTTCGCCGCGCGACGGGTGTCCTGACCCCGAACCCGAACGCCGGCTGAGACCCCGCTCCGGCTCGACCCCCGAGGCGCTGACCGACGGGGGCCGCACCCGCACGACCCCTCAGCGCGCGGACCGGCTTCGTGGCCAGCTGGCGGCACGGTCCCGGCCGGTCGTCATCCCGGACGGCCAAGGTCCGGAGAGTGGACATCCGACGACCCGCCCGGTGGCGGGACCAGCCGCTCGCAGCACGGCTCACCCTGCTCGTGATCGCGGCCGGCACGACCGTGCTGCTCGCCTGGAACCTGGGCCGTGGCGGGGACTTCAGCTTCTACCAGGCGTCGGCGCGGTCGATGGCCGAGTCGTGGCCGGCACTGTTCTCGGGCGCGTTCGACCCCTCGGCGACGGTGACGCTCGACAAGCTCAGCGGCTTCGCCGTCCCGCAGGCGCTGAGCCTCCGGCTGTTCGGGCACTCCACCGCCGCGCTCGCGTTCCCCCAGGTCGTCGAGGGCCTCGTCACCCTGTGGGCCTGCTCCCTGGTCGGACTCCGCTGGGCCGGCGTCGGGACGGGCCTCGTCGCCGCCGCAGCAGCCGGGTCGACGCCGGTCTTCGTGTCGATGTTCGCGCACCCGATGGAGGACGGCATGGTCACCGCCGCGCTGGCCGTCGCCCTGCTGTGCTGGCAGCACGCTGCGCTGACCGGGCGCTGGTGGCCGCTCGTCACTGCGGGCCTGGCCGTCGGCGTCGGGTTCCAGGCGAAGATGGTGCAAGCCTGGTTCGTCCTGCCGGCACTGCTGCTCGGCACGCTGCTGGCCTCGGCCCGACACGACGGCCGTCCCTTCCGCTTCGGCACCCGGGTGATCCGCGCCGGGGTGCTCGGGATCGTCGCGGTCCTGGCGTCGGTGTCGTGGGTGACCGCGCTGGCGGTCACCCCGTCGGGTTCGCGGCCCTGGGCCGACGGCTCCACCGACGACAGTCCGCTCGCCATGGTGTTCGGGTACAACGGCATCGACCGGTTCCTGCCCGGCGCGGTGCCCGGATCCGTCCGGTCGTTCACGGTGCCGTTCGGTCCGCACACCTGGCGCGGTGGTCCGGCCGGGTTCGGCAAGCTGCTCGGACCGCACCTGGCGTCACAGGTCGCCTGGCTCCTGCCCGCGGCGGTGTTCGGCGTGGTGGTCGCGGCCGTGGTGCTCGTCCGCCGCCGTGCGGAGCGACCCGGTGCCCTCGGCTCCCCGTTCGGGCACGCGTTCGACACCCGCGCCGGATCCGCCACCCTGGCCGTCCTGGTGGTCTGGCTCGGCACCGCGGCGACCGTGCTCTCGGTGGCCGCCGTGCCGCACACCGCCTACGTCGCCGCGATCGGCGTGCAGCTCGCCCTGCTCGCAGCCCTCGGGTGGCGCGGTGCGGTCGGGCTCGTCCGGGCGCAGTCTCGAGGGCTCCGGGCGCTCCCGGTCGTCCTCGCCGCGACGCAGCTCGGCTGGGTGGTGTTCCTCGCCCGGGGCACCGCGATGCCGAGCGTGCTCGCCGTGCCCGCGATCACCGTCTCGACGGTCGCCGTCGTCGCGACGCTGGTGGCGGTGTGGTGGCGACCCCGCTGGGAGGCGACGCGCGAGCCGAACCGGCACCGGGCCTCCCGGACGGTCATCGCGCTGGCAGCCGGGCTCGCGCTCGTCGCCGGACCCGCCGCGTTCTCACTGCAGGCGCTCGACGCGACCCGCGACGGCAGCGGCGTCGACGCGTCGGTCGGGCCGTGGCCCGCACGCTGGCCGATCCCGGCCGGCAGCCCGGACGTCTTCCACGTGTCGCGCCCGGACCCGTGGGGCGGGTCGACGCCCTACCCGCGTGCCCTCAGCCGACTCGTCGCGACCGCGCGACGCCTGGAGGGGTACCGGCACGACGAACCGCTCTTCATGACGGACACCTGGCACATCTCCGCACCCGTGATCGACGCGACCGGGCTGCCAGTGCTGACGGACGGCGGGTTCTCGGGCACCGTGCCCGTCTTCACGACGCACCAGATCCGCCGGAGGATCGCCGACGGCCTGCGCGTCCTCGTCGTCGAGGCCCACGCGCCCCGCACCGACCCGGTCCTGCGCGCCGCACTGGCCGGGGGCTGCCGAGCACTCACCAGCGGCACCCGGCACGCACGCCTGCCGATGCAGCCGCGCCGGGCGGACGGCATCGCCTGGACCGTGTGGCACTGCGGGATGCCCGGGCCGTCGGTCGGACCCGGAGCGCACCGCCACCACGGGTCAGCTCGTGGCGAGCACCTCGCGCAGGGACATCGGCGGACGCCCGGTGATGCGTTCGACGTCGCCGGACACGTGCGCGAGCGCACCCTCGGCGATGGCCGTGTAGGTGCTCACCCAGGCGTCGGCCTGCCACGGCTCCGGGTTCCACTGCGCACGTGATGCGTACGCCTCGTCGAGGGTCTCCGGGTGGTAGCTGACCGTGCGGCCGCGGACCTCGGACACGATCGCCGCCGCCTGGGCCAGGGTGATCGCCTCGGGGCCGGTCAGCTCGTAGGTCTGGTCGCGGTGCGCGTCCGGGTCGTGCAGCACCGCGGTCGCGACGCGGGCGACGTCGGCACGGGCCACCGCAGCCATGGCGCCGTCGCCGGCCGGTCCGCGGATCACGCCGTCCTCGCCGACCAGGTCCTCGACGAAGTCCAGGTAGAAGCTGTCGCGCAGGAACGTGAACGCCATCCCGCTCTCGCGGATCGCCTGCTCCGTTGCCCAGTGGTCGCGTCCGAGCGTGAAGGTCGCATCGGGAGCCGCGCCGAGGAACGACGTGTAGACGACGTGCCGCACGCCCGCGTCGGCCGCCGCGGCGACGAACGCCCGGTGCTGGTCGAGGCGGTCCTGGGCCTCGGCCGCCGAGACCATGAGCAGTACCTCAACGCCCTGCAGGGCGGTCCGGCTCGCGTCGGCGTCGGCGAAGGTCGCGACGGCGACCTCGGTGCCCGGAAGCTCCGGCGCACGCGAGGCGTCGCGCACGAGCATCCGGAACGGCACGGCGTCCGCGGCGAGCGCCGCGCTCACGGCGCCCCCGATGTTGCCGGTCGCTCCGGTGATGGCGATGGTCATGGTCGCTCCTCGTGTCGGTGTCGCGTGGTCGTCGTCGGGGTCACGTCGTTGTCGGGGTCGCCTGGTGGTCGTCGACGGTCGCGTCGGTCGGCGGTCACGTCCACACCGTCCTGGAGGCCCGGATCACCGTGGGCGCGACCCGCGCGGCGTTCACGCCGTCCACCTCCACCGCCCATGCGCGGGCGGCGTCGTGGTCGCGGCCGTGCCGCATGTGCCGTCCGACCAGGCGGTCGAGCCGCACGTCGTCGGCGACGGCGCAGAACCAGGTCTCGGTGAAGAGCGCCGGCAGCGCCGACCACGGTGCGGTGTCGTCGAGCAGGTAGTTGCCCTCGGACACCACGAGTCGGGTTGCGCGGGGCACCGCGATGCTGCCGGCGACGGGTTCGTCCACGCGACGGTCGAAGTCCGGCGCCCACACCACGTCCTCGTCGGCGGCGACGAGTCGGCGGACGAGCGCGACGTACCCGTCGGCGTCGAAGGTGTCCGCCGCGCCCTTGCGGTCGTGCCGGCCGAGGGCGTCGAGCGCCGCGTTCGACAGGTGGAAGCCGTCCATCGGGACCTGCACCGCGGTGCCCGCACCGAGGCGGTCGTCGACAGCGGTGACGATGCGGCGGGCGAGCGTGGACTTGCCGGCGCCCGGTGCTCCGGCGATCCCGAGCACGGTGCGGCGGCTCGAACGGGCCAGTTCGACGGCGCGCTCGACGGCCTGGTCGACGGTCGTGCCGGAGTCGCTCACGGCTTCATCCTCGCAGAGCGCACCGACGCCGGGCCGCGGTGGTTCACTTGCCGCATGGTCGATGCGACGAAGGCGTTCAGCGGGTTCTCGGTGCGTGACGTGCCCGAGGCGAAGGCGTTCTACCAGGACGTCCTGGGGGTCGAGGTCACCGAGGACCACGGCATGCTCTTCCTGCAGCTCGGCGGTGGACACCAGGTGCTCGTCTACCCGAAGGGCCCGGGTCACGAACCGGCGGCCTTCACGGTGCTGAACTTCCCGGTGCCGGACATCGACGCCGCGGTCGACGAGCTCACCGCGAAGGGCGTCGTGTTCCTGCAGTACGAGGGGATGACCGACGACCGGGGTGTGAACCGGAAGGGCGGGCCGCTCATCGCCTGGTTCACCGACCCGTCGGGCAACGTCCTCAGCGTCATCGAGGAGTGAACATGTTGTATCCCGAAAGCTCGCTTCGGCGCTGCTGATCGTCCTACCGTCCTCTCACCGACGAGAGGACGGCCATGACGAAGGTGCTGGGACGGCATTGGACCCGCGAGGGGCTCCTCGCCGAGCGCGAACGCGTCCGCGCAGAGTGGAACCTGGACGAGCGGGAGTTCGCCCCGACTGAGCAGTGGCGCGACCTGTTCATCGACGAGTACCTCGCACAGGACTGGCTGGACAGCATCTCGTTCCTGCTCGGTGAGCGATGACTGAGGTGTCCGATGGAGCCGGCCAGCATCACGCAGCCGTCGCCCAAGAGCTCCTGGACTCTTCCCTGCCCGGGCACGGGGTGCAGATCGACTACGAGCTGGATGTCCCCGATGGAACGATCGTCGTGCAGCCTGCCGCTGCGTCAGGAACGACTCCACCGGTCCGGCTGAACATCGGCGGCGTTCACACCGCCAATGTCACACTGTCGATGCGGTACCGATGGAAGAGTCATCTCGAGGTCCTCGAGCTGAACGAGAGCCGGTTCACCCTCTTCCTGGTCGACGAACGACAGCCACTGGTCCGCTTCGAGTTCCAGGAAGCGTTGACCGCCACTCCGCAGTCGCACTGGCACCTGCACGCCGAGCGCGGCGCGTTCAGTTCGCTGCTGGCCAGAGCCCGCGACCACGGATCCGGGTAGCGTGATGCGGCGAGGTTGTCGTCCTTGCACTTCCCGCTCGGCGGCCCGCACTTCCGGCCGAGCCTCGCCGACGTGGTCGAGTTCGTCATCGTCGAGTGCGGCGTGGACGCGTTGCCGACGTGGCGGGAGGCCGTGCACGGGTTCCGGAATCGTTGGCGCCGTGAAGAAGCCGAGGCAACCGCTCGGCAGTTCCCGGCAGAGACCGCGCAGTCGCTCCGCAACCTCGGGTGGGTTGTCCAGCCCCCGGAACCCACCGCGGTCCCACCGCAGTTCGCGGTGCTGCACGCGGGTTGACGCGGTCAGCGGGACAGGGCGCCCGCCCAGCCGAGGGCGATCGGCACGAGCAGGCCGTGGCGGTGGTGCGGGAGCTCGGCGACGGGGATCCACCGCGACTCGTCGGTCGAGCCGTCGAGCTCGTGCCGCAGGGCTCCTCCGGTGATCGTCGCCCGGAACACGACCTGCACGGCCTTCATCGGGCGACCGTTGGCGTGGATGCGGCGCTCTGCGGGGACGATGTGGTGTCGGACCCCGAGCAGGGCACCGGCCTGGGCCTCGTACCCGGTCTCCTCGCGGATCTCGCGCACGACGGCCTGCTCGACGGTCTCGTCGAACTCGACCCCGCCGCCCGGTAACGTCCACGTGCCCGCGTCGGGGTGACGCAGCTTCGCCAGGAGCACGCGGTCACCGTCCGTGATCACGCCGTAGGCGGCGAGCCGGGTGTCGTAGTCCGTGTACTCCATGGGCCGACCATGCCAGGTGGGTGCACCGACGTCTGCCAGCCGCGCCGTGCCTCCAGGCCGTGGACCGGGGTGGTGCGGACGCTCCACCAGCCCGCCGACCGGTCACGACCCCCCGCGGCCCGCATGCCGAGCGGTCACCGGCCGTCGGCCCCGCCGCCCGCAAACGACGAAACGTGACCACGCGACGCAGCCCGTGCGGTGTGTCGCGACCACCGCGCGGGCCCGGAGGCGCGAGTCGCCGCCACCACGGGCCTCCCCGGCCGTCCGGCGTGCTGCCGGGACGTCCACGCCGACGCGCGGTCAGGACACCCCGATGGCTGCCCGCCGAGCGGTCACGAACCGTTGCTTGCGGCACCGCCAGACGACGGAACGTGACCACGCGACGCTGCACGCGCGGGGAGTCGTGACCGCTCGCCGCTCGAGGACCCGGGCCCGCATGGTGCCAACCGGACCCGACGTGCTCTTCCGACCCGGATCAGGCGTCGACGCGTGCCGCTGCCCAGCCCACGCGCATCCGGGCGACCGCCCGGTCGAAGGCGCTGAGCGGCTCCCCGTCGTCGCGGATCACGGACTGCAGCTGGAGCCCCTCGTACAGGGCCATGAGCTGCTCGGCGGCGTGCCGGGGCGATGCGCCGCGGGATTCCCGGCCAGCAACGACGTCACGGACCAGGGCGAGGGTGACGTCCTCGAACGCGCGCGTGTACTGGGTGCGGAACCACCCGGCGGCGGGGTGGTCGGGGTTCGAGGCGGCACTGAGCACGGCGACCCGGAGGCGCACGAGGGCCGGGTCCTCGACGCCCGCAGCGAGCCGGGCTCGCAGGTAGGCGACCGTGCCGTCCCGCTCCGCGATCGGCCAGAGCTCGCGTCGGCTGCCGTTGTTCCACTTGTCCATGACCGCCACCACCAGGAGTTCCCACATCGGGTACGCCCGGTGGAACTCGTCGGCCGTGACCCCGGCGTGCTCGGCGACCTCGTCGGGCCCGACACGGTGGAAGTCCCCGGCTCGGTAGGCACTGATCGCCCCGGCGACGATGCGTGCGCGGAGGTCGACATCGGTCGTGGGCATGCTGACGATTGTGCGGGGCCGCTCAGCGGCCCGCGACCGCCAGTTCAGGGGGCGCGGCCACCGTCGCCGGCTCCCGGTCAGCCGCGGTCGAACGTCAGCGTCTCGTCATCGGGGGCCCGGACCTCGCCGGTGCGGGCGAAGTCGGCCCAGATCGCCCGGAAGGCCCGGCCGCGGCGCTCGACCTCGGGCCAGTCGCGTTCGGGGACGAACCGGGTGCCGGCCCAGGCCTCGCGGCCGCCGAGCAGCAGCGGTAGGTCGCTCATGTGCACGGCTCCGGTCGGGGCGCTCGTGACACCGCGGTGCAGTCGGTACGAGGTCGCGCGGCCGCCTGCGCGTCGGTGCCGTTCGGTGAACCGCCGGGCGTCGCGCCCGTAGATGACGTCGGACAGCGGACGCACGACCCACCACCGCAGGGCCGACCGCAGCACCCGCGACCGGGTGACCCGACGCAGGCCGGGCACGAGCGGCACGTACATGCCGGCCTCGTCCGAACCGGACCCGATCAGCACGTCGACGTCGGGGGCGACCCGGCTCCACGCGGCGTCGAGGTCGCGCTCGGCGGGCAGCGGCGCGAACCCGTACTGGGTGCCGAACGGCATGCCGGCGGCGAGTCCGTACGGCGCGGCGGCCCGGGTGCCGAGCGCCTGACGGTCGAGCAGGTCCTCGAGCGGGGTGTCGGCGTGCACGCTGCCGACCGCCCGGACCATCGCGCGGTTCATCCGTGCCCGACGGCGGGACAGCCCGAGCGGAGCGCTCTGGATGATCGCGCGGCGGAACAGCCCTTCGGCGCCGGCACTGATCATCAGGTGCGCAGCTGCGTCCCCGCCGGCCGACTGCCCGAAGACGGTGACCAGGTCGGGGTCGCCGCCGAACGCAGCGATGTTCGCGCGCACCCAGCGCAGCGACTCGACCAGGTCGAGGAGCCCGAGGTTGGCCGGGATCGTCTCGCCGTCACCGAGGAACCCGAGCACGCCGAGCCGGAACGTGACCGACACCACGATCACGCGCTGCTCGGTCACCAGGTCGCGGGCGTCGTAGATGGGCAGGTCGCCGCCGCCGATGACGTACGAGCCGCCGTGGATCCAGACCATCACGGGCAGCTGCTCGCCTGGACGGACGTCGGCGGGCAGCGTGATCGAGAGCCGCTGGCAGTGCTCGTCGACCTCGATGCCCTGGATCGGGTTGAGCAGCAGGTCGACGAACTCCTCGTGCGGCTGCGGTGCGACCGGCGACGGGGTGGACGCGTGCAGCTCGCCCGCGAACGGAGGCATCGGCTGCGGCGGGGCGAACCGTTCGGCCTGCGCGTACGGGATCCCGAGCACCCGCACCACGTCGCCGTCGAGCGTCCCGACGATGCGGCCGGCGGGGGTGTCGAACGGGGCAGGCGTGGCGTCGAGCATGGGGTTCACGGTATCGGTGCGGCGACGACACGAGCGGACGTGACGGAGGCCGTCCCGATGTGATCGGGACGGCCTCGCTCCGGCTCGGGGAGCCGGGTGCACGTGGTGCTCGGCGTCAGTTCGAACGACCGTTGACGTCGCGTCGGTCGTCGTCGTTCCAGTCGGGCTTGCGCACGCCGGACTTCGCGATGCCGCGGCTGACGACGTAGGCGGCCGTCACGATCGCGACGTACAGCCAGGCCTGGTCGGCGCCGAAGCCGGTGTGGCCCTCGTCCGCGTTGTCCACGACGGCCGACGCGACGAGGATGGCGATGGACACGACCAACCAGGCGTAGAACTCCGTGGTCTTGAGCGCGGACTTGGTCTCGTTCCAGGTGGCACGCACGACCGAGTCGTTCCGTGCGGGACGTCCTGCAGTGTTCGACATGGTCACTCCTTCTGATCTCCGCCACCGGGCTTCGGTGGCGCCGTGTGGAGAGATTTGTCTCGCTCGGCTGATTACTCGCCCAGTTTGGGTTCTCAGGAAGGGGGTGGAGCATGGCGTTTGTCCACAGAACGCCAGGACCGGACGGGGTAAGGATGCACGACGAGGACCACCCGCAGCGCGGATCCGACGTGTTCGAGCGGCAGCCGCGCACCACGGAGGGCGCCGCTGCCATAGCCAGCCTGCAGGCGCTCAGCGACAGCGTCCACGAGGCCGACGAGCAGGCGCTCCGCACGCTGGGGATGCTGCCCGTCGACGCACTCGCGCTGCGGCACCTCGTGCTCGCGGACCGGGACGGACGGCTGGTGAACCCGACGCAGCTCGCGCGGGTGTTGCGGCTCTCCACCGCCGGGATCACGAAGCTCATCGATCGCCTGGTGCGTGATGGGCGTGCGGAGCGGCGGGCGAACCCCGAGGACCGCCGCGGCGTCATCATCACGGCGACCGGCTCCGCCGAGCAGGACCTCGCACGTGCCTACGGGCACATCCACGCTCCGCTCATCGAGACCATCGACGCGCTGAGCGTCGACGAGGCGACGGCGGTCCGCCGGTTCGCCTCCCGCCTCGCCGAGGCGCTCCGGCAGGAGATGCCCTCCCCCGGCGCCCCCTGACGCCGGCCCGGCGCGGTGGGTCGGTGGCTGCGACGGACGGGAGGCCCGTGGCGGCGTCGCCACGGGCCTCCCGTCCGTCCTTTTGTCGCGTTGCGCGACGGGCGCTACCGCACCCGCTTGATGGGGATCACGACGAGTGCGCCGATGATGGCGATCGCGCCGGCGGCCCAGCACATGAGCGTGTAGTTGTCGGCGGCGTCCCCGGACCCGATCTTCAGGAAGAACAGGGCGACGGCCGGGGCGAGCGACTGCGGCAGCGCGTTGGCGATGTTGATGACGCCGAGGTCCTTGCCGGGACGGTCGGCGTTCGGCAGGACGTCGACGACGAGTGCGGTGTCGATCGCGGAGTAGATGCCGTACGCGAAGCCCATGATGACCTCGGCGACGTAGAAGCCGTTGACCGTGTCGGCGTGCGCCAGCACGATGAGTCCGACCGCGAACATCGCCGTGGAGCCACCGACGAACACCTTGCGGCGACCGAGCTTGTCCGAGGCCCAGCCGGACAGCGCCGCACTGACCAGCAGCGCGATCGTGTAGAGCAGCACACCGAAGGCGACGGCGGCCGTCGCCTCCTTCGCGCTCTCGATGCCGAGGTGCTGCTCCATGTAGAGCAGGCGGTACGTCGTGAACATGAAGGTCGCGAAGATGATGAGGAAGCGCGACCACCACGCGAACGCGAAGTCCGGGTTCTTGACCGGGTTCGTCCAGAACGACGCGATGAGGTTCAGGAACGTGAACTTCTTGAGCTTGTACGTGGGCAGGTCGTCACGGGCGACGACGGCGTACACGGCGACCAGGATGATCGCCAGGATGCCGGGCGCGATGAACAGCACGGGCAGGTTCGCGACGAAGAAGACCGACAGGTAGGTGCCGGCGAGCACGGCGATGTTCTGCGCGAGCGCGATGATGCTCGAGGACCGGCCGCGCTGCAGCTGCGGCACGTTGTCGGCGAAGCTCGCGAGCAGGGTGGCGAGCGTGGCGTTCGCGGCGAGCTGGGCGAGCAGCCAGGCCAGCGTCAGGTTGAGGACGTCGGGCGAGTAGGCAATCCAGGCGAGGGCGATCGCGAAGACGACGACACCGCTGAGCAGCCAGGGGCGACGACGACCCCAGCGCGTGCGGGTGCGGTCGGACAGGGCACCCGCGAGGGGGTTCATGATGAGCGCACCGAACGCGCCGATCGGCAGCACCGAGCCGATGACGTTCGCGGCGTCGTCGCCGACCAGGGCCTGCGCCTTGAGCTGCATGCTCACGTAGACGGGTGCCATGAGCGCGACGAAGAGGCCGAACTGCCCGAGGAACAGGGCGATCTGGTAGCCGATGCCCACCTTGACCGTGCTGACGGGCTGGGTGATGCCCTCTTCCGGGTTGAGCAGTGCCGGGCTGCCGGGTTCGGGTGTGCTCATGACGCCTCCTTGAGTCGATGAAAACCTTGCCTGACAAGGTTTTTCCGACGCGAGCATACATCGACACGTGTTGTCTGCAACACCGGCCGCGTCCCGGGCCGCGTCACACGGGGCAGCAAAAACTACACACCGGGTGGTTTTTGGGGTAGCGTCGTCATCGATCTCGCCGCGGAGCATCGCTCCTCGACGGGCCGCGACACCCAGACAGGATCGAAGGAGCCTCTGCAATGCCCACCACTTCTGTGCAGCTGTACTCGCTGCGAGACGCCATCGCCGAAGACCTCGACAAGGCCATCGCCCGTGTCGCCGAGATCGGGTACGAGAACGTCGAGCCCTACGCGTTCGTCGAGCGCGCCACCGACCTCGAGCGTGCGTTCGCGGCCACCGGCCTCAAGGCTCCGTCCGGCCACGTCGCCGTGATCGACGCTGAGGACACCGCGCCGATCTGGGACGCTGCCGAGCGCCTCGGCATCCGCACCGTCATCGACCCGTTCATCCCGACCGACCGCTGGCAGACCGCCGACGACGTCGCGAAGATCGCCGAGCGCGTCAACGAGCTGACCGCCGAGGCCGCCGGCCGTGGCCTGCAGTTCGGGTACCACAACCACCAGTGGGAGTTCACGAACAAGGTCGACGGCCGCACCGTCTACGACCTGTTCGTGTCGCAGCTGTCGCCGGAGACCGTCCTCGAGGTCGACACCTTCTGGGCGACCGTCGGTGGCGCCGACGCCCCCGCCGTGCTCAAGGGCCTGGGCGACCGCGTCGTCGCGATCCACGTCAAGGACGGCAAGGTCGACGGTGACATCCGCACCGCGCTGCCCTCGTCCGAGAGTGCCCTCATCGTGCCCGAGGCGCTGCAGCGCGCCTTCGAGAACCAGACACCGGCCGGTCAGGGCGACGTCGACGTGACCGCGATCCTCGCCGCCGCACCGCAGGCGATCCGCGTGGTCGAGTTCGACGCCTACAAGGGCGACGTCTTCGAGGGCATCACCGAGTCCCTCACCTGGCTCAAGGACAACGACAAGTGAGCCGTGTCGGGATCGGCATCATCGGTGCCGGCAACATCTCCACCCAGTACCTCGAGAACCTGACCAAGTTCGCCGACGTCGAGGTCCGCTTCGTCGCCGACGTGCTGCTCGAGCGTGCCGCTGCGCAGGCGGCTGCGTACGGCGTCGCCTCGTCGGGATCGGTCGAGGAACTCCTCGCCCGCGACGACATCTCGATCGTGATCAACCTGACGATCCCGGCCGCACACGCCGAGGTCGACCAGCAGATCATCGACGCCGGCAAGCACGTCTGGAGCGAGAAGCCGATCGCGACCGACCACGCGTCGGCCGCCGCGGTGCTCGAGTCGGCGAAGGCCAAGGGCCTGCGCGTCGCGACCGCTCCGGACACCGTGCTCGGCGCGGGCATCCAGACGGCGCTCCGGGCCATCGCCCGCGGTGACATCGGCGAGCCGCTCTCCGCGACGACGCTGTTCCACGTCCCCGGACCCGAGGCGTGGCACCCGAACCCGGACTTCCTGTTCGCCACCGGTGCCGGCCCCCTGTTCGACATGGGCCCGTACTACGTGACGACCCTGGTGCACGCGTTCGGCACCGCCTCCCGCGTGCAGGCCGTCTCGTCGAAGTCGCTCGACCGTCGCACGATCGCGTCCGGCCCCCGCGCCGGCGAGACGTTCCCGGTCGAGGTCCCGACGCACCACGCGGCCCTGATCGAGTTCGCCGGCGGGCAGTCCGCTCAGTCGACGTTCTCGTTCCAGCACGCCCTGCCGCGCATGGGCTTCGTCGAGATCAACGGCACACTCGGCACGATCTCGCTGCCGGACCCGAACACGTTCGAGGGCTCGTCGCAGCTCTGGCGCTACGGCCAGGACGAGCCCGAGACGCTCGAGGCGGTCGGCTCCACCTGGGGTCGTGGCACCGGTGTCGTCGAGCTCGCCCGCGCCATCGCCGAGGACCGCCCCGAGCGTGCCTCCGGCGCCGTCGCGCTGCACGTGCTCGACGTGCTGCTCGGCATCCGTGACGCCGCCGAGTCGGGTTCCGCCGTCGACATCACGTCGACCGTGGACGCGATCCCGCCGCTCCCCGAGGACTTCGACCCCGCGGCAGCCGTGCTGACCGCGGGCGCGAACGCGTAGGAGCGCCCAGGAGCGCCACGCGCACCACTTCGTGAGCAGCAATGGTCGGGTCCCGAACGGGGACCCGACCATTGCTGCTCACCAAGCGAAACCGCGCCGCCCGCGCCTCAGACCAGCGCGGTGAAGGACGCGTCGCGCACGAGCAGCGTCGCCGCGTCGCCCACCACGGCCTGGTCGGGGTCGCTCGACAGCCCGAGGGACCAGCTGCCCCCACCCGGACGCTCCGGCAGCGTGAACTCCACCGTGGTGTCCGACGCGTTCAGCAGCACGGCCACGGTGTCGTCTCCCTGGTGGAGCACGAGCGTCACGGCCCGGTTGCCGCCGTCCGCCCAGTCGCCGTCCTCGAACCCGGCGGCGTCGGCACGGAGCACGGTCACCGTCGACTCCGAGTGACCCGGCGCGGTGCGGAACCACTCCGGACGCAGGGCCTGGTGCTGCCGACGGAACGCGATGGCCGCCGTGGTGAAGGCGAGCAGGTCCTGGTCGGCGGCGGCCCAGTCGAACCACGAGATCTCGTCGTCCTGGCAGTACGCGTTGTTGTTGCCGCCCTGTGACCGGGCGAGCTCGTCGCCACCCAGGATCATCGGCACGCCGGCGGAGAGCAGCAGGGTGCCGAGGAAGTTGCGGCGCTGCCGGTCGCGGTAGTCGTTCACCGCGCCGTCGTCGGTCGGGCCCTCGATGCCGCCGTTGAACGAGGTGTTGTCGCTCTCACCGTCGTTGTTGTCCTCGCCGTTCGCCTCGTTGTGCTTGTCGGCGTACATCGTCAGGTCGGCCAGGGTGAAACCGTCGTGGGCGGTCACGAAGTCGATCGAGCACAGCGGGGAGCGCCGTGAGCCCTCGTAGACGTCCGGGCTGCCCAGGACCCGCTGGACGGCGTCGCCGAGGGCGCCCTCGTCGCCGCGCCAGAAGGCACGCAGGTCGTCGCGGTACTTGCCGTTCCACTCGGACCAGTCGGCCGGGAACCCGCCGACCTGGTAGCCGGCGGTGTCCCACGGCTCGGCGATCATCTTGACCTCACGCAGCACGGGGTCCTGGTGGATGATGTCGAGGAACGCGGAGTGCTTCTCGGCCTCGCCGTCCTGGCGGGTGAGCGTCGTGGCCAGGTCGAACCGGAAGCCGTCGACGTGCATCTCCTCGACCCAGTAGCGGAGCGAGTCCATGATGAGTCCGAGGGCCGCCGGGTGCCCGACGTTCAGGCTGTTGCCCGTGCCCGTGGTGTCGAAGTAGTTCGCCTCGTCACCCTCGACCAGCCGGTAGTACGACTGGTTGTCGATCCCCTTGAACGACAGCGTCGGGCCCATGTGGTTGCCCTCGGCGGTGTGGTTGTAGACGACGTCCATGATGACCTCGAGCCCCGCGGCGTGCAGGGCCTTCACCATCTCCTTGAACTCGGCGACCTGCTGCCCGGCGGTGCCGGCGGACGAGTACTCGTCGTGCGGTGCGAAGAAGCCGATGCTGTTGTAGCCCCAGTAGTTGCGGAGCCCCTTGTCGAGGAGCGTCGAGTCCTGCACGAACTGGTGCGTCGGCAGCAGCTCGACCGCGGTGACGCCGAGGTCGGTGAGGTGCTTGATCGCCGCCGGGTGGGCCATGCCGGAGTAGGTGCCGCGGATCTCCTCGGGGACGTCCGGGTGCTGCTTCGTGAAGCCCTTGACGTGCACCTCGTACACGACGGTGTCGGCGAGCGGGGTCCGCAGCAGGGTGTCACCGTCCCAGTCGAAGGACCGGTCGGCGACGACCGACTTGGGCATCGCGCTGGCCGAATCGGTCTCGTCGATCTGCTCGGGCTCGTTCATGTCGTGACCGAAGAGCGCCTGGCCCCACTCGTACTCGCCGTCGATCGCGGTGGCGTAGGGGTCGAGCAGGAGCTTCGCGCCGTTGTGGCGCAGGCCGTTCGCCGGGTCCCACGCGCCGTGCACGCGGAAGCCGTAGCGGGTGCCGACGGTCACGCCGGGGACGACGTCGTGGAAGGTGTAGCCGGTGCGGTTGCGGAGCTCGGTGCGGTGCTCGGTGCCGTCGTCGTCGAAGGTGCAGAACTCGACCCGCTCGGCGGTGCTCGAGAACAGGGCGACGTTGGCGCCCCCGTCGACGAGCGTGACGCCGAGCGGGGTGCGCGTGGAAGTGGTCATGCTGCCCTTCTACCGGCCGGTCGCTGTGCCACCGGCGGTCTGGGCGTACCCCTGGCCGCTCAGCGCACCGGCGGGACGAGCTGCTCGAGCAGCCGCAGCACCCGCTCGCCGTCGACGGCGTCGGGGTCGAGCAGCCACTGGACCTGCAGCCCGTCGGATGCCGCGATGCTCAGGCTCGCCAGGTCGACCGGGTCCAGGTCGGCGCGGATCCGGCCGCTCGCCTGGTCCGCCTCGATCAGTTCGGCGAGTTCAGCACGCAGCCGGGCGAAGCGTTCGCGCATGAAGTCGCGCGTGGCCGGGTGGCCCTCCTGCACGGCGTCGGCCGCGAGGGTCGTGTACAGCTGCACCAGCCCCGGCACGGCCCGGTTGCGCGACGCGCTCTCGCGCATGTCGCCGATCGCCGACTTCATCCGGTCGGGCGCGCCCTGCTCGCGGACCTCGTGCTCCCGGTAGACGGCGAGCAGCAGTTCGTCACGGCTCGGGAAGTAGTGGCGCAGTGCCGCGTGCGTGATCCCGAGGGCCTCGGCCACCGAGCGGAGCGACGATGCGTCGACCCCCTGCTCGGCGACCATGCGGATCATCTCGTCGAGGATCTGCGTGCGCCGCTCGGCGCCCTTGCGGTACCCGCCGCGGCGCGGCTGGGCCGCGTCGGCGTCGTCCGCGGGGTGGGTCATGGACCCAACTTACCGCTGGAAGGTTTTCTCGCCACCGTCCGGACTGGAGGCCCGTGGCGGGCGCACCACGGGCCTCCAGTCCGTGTCGGGGTCGCGTCGCACCCGCCGGGTCGCGTCAGCCGGGCGCGCTCGCGTCAGTCCTGGTCGTCGACCGTGTACTCGTCGACCGGCGCGGGCGTGCCCGCGGCGAGCGCGTCGACGATCTTCGTGAGCGAGTCGGCGAGGACGGCGTTGTCCGCGTCGGGGAGTTGTTCGAGCACCTCGACGACGGCCGCGTGGAAGCGCGCGTACGAGGCGTCGATCTTGTCGGCGGCCTGGTCGGTCGGGGCGAGCACCTGCGCACGACGGTCGGTGGGGTGCGCCGTGCGGGACAGCAGGCCCTTCTGCACGAGCCCGTCGACGATCTTGGTGACCGAGGCGTTCGAGACGGCGAGCATCACGGCGAGGTCCTTCGGGCCCATCGTCCGGCCGTCCCGGTGCGCCTGGAGCATGTACCGGACGGCGAGGAACTCGTTCTTCGACAGGCCGCTCTCGATGCGGGCGGACTCGATCTGCTGGTCCTCGGCGTGCTGCAGGCGCAGCAGCGCGTCGACGGCGGTCTTCGCGACCCCGGACTCGGGTTCGCGGGCGTAGAGGTGGACGTGCTCTCGACGGACGACGGTCAACGGCATGGGGTCATGCGCTCCTTGCTAAACGGCAGGCGTGGTGAAGAAGTCCGCGTAGGACGGTTCGGAACGACCGGCGAGCAGCGAGGGGTCCTGGATGCGACGCTCGACGTACGCGTCGATGATCGCCGGGTCGGTGAGACCGACGCGCGTGTGGCTGCCACCGATCCGTGCCGTCCGAGGCATCCCGGAGTACGTGCTGTGCATGTCGTGTCCCGCCCTTCTTGCTTGCCGTGTGTCCCCTGCGGACGCCTGAACTCTTTCACGAAGTGAACGGTCAGTTCAACGAACCATTCGCACTGTGTACGTTTTGCGCGCCGAACGGTTCGACGGCATCCGTCAGGGTCGTGAGGAGCTGCAGGAGCGCCGCCCGTCGCTGCTCGTCGAGCGGTGCGAACAGGGAGTCGAGCACCCCCTCGGCGATGCGGTGTCCCTCGTCGAGCACCCGCCGACCGTCCTCGGTGATCGCGTGCTCGATCCGCCTCCCGCGACCGGCGGTCCGGGTGATGAGCCCGCGGTCGAGCATCCGGTTGGCGAGGGTGCCGAAGGCCTGGTCGCTCTGGAACGTCGCGACGGCGAGGTCGTGCCCCGATGCGCGGGGCATCCGGTCGATCGCGCGCAGGGCGTCCCACTGCACGAGCGTCACGCCGAGGTCGCGCAGGGCGGCGTCCATCGTGCGGTGGTTGCGGTACTGCGCCCGCTTGACGGCGTGGCCCAGGGCTTCGAGGTCGGTCGGCATGGTGCTACGGTATCAACACTCGTAGATAAACATGTTGATACGGAGTCCCCATGACCCACACCCACACCCGCACCGCGCTCGTCCTGCACGGTGGCGGCGGCCCCCGGACCGTCGCACCGATCGTCGCGCTCCTCGCACCCGCCTTCCACGTCGTCGCCCCCACGCACCCCGGGTGGGACGGCACCCCGCGCCCGGACGGGATCGACTCCGTCCCGGCCCTGGCGACCGCGTACCTCGAGCAGCTCCTCGCCGCCGGAGAGCAGGACGTCGTGGTGGTCGGGTCCTCCATCGGCGGCTGGATCGCCCTCGAGATGGCCGTACAGGCTGCTGCCGACGACCGGTTCGCCGGGGTGGTCGGTGCCGTCGTCGACATCGACGGCGTGGGTGCGGTGGTCGAGGGCGAACCGATCGCCGACTTCTTCGCCCTCGACGCCCGCGGGCTGGCCGAGGTCGCCTGGCACGATCCCGAGCGGGGGTACCAGGACCCGGCGTCCGTCACCGAGGAACAGCGGGCGGTGCAGCGGTCGAACGGGCAGACCATGGCGGTCGTCGCCGGCCGGTCGATGAGCGACCCGACCCTGCTCGATCGACTCGGGACCGTGCGGGTGCCGACGCTCGTCGTGTTCGGTGCGAGCGACCGGGTCGTGACCCCGGCGTACGGTCGCGCGGTGGCCGCGGCCGTGCCGGGTGCGGTGTTCGCCGAGGTCCCGGCGGCTGGGCACCTTCCCCACCTCGAGGCCCCCGACGCGACGTGGGCGGTCATCGACCCGTTCCTCGCGCGCTGAGCAGGACGGACCACCACCGGCACGCGGCTCGCGGCACGCGCCTCAGACCATCGCCGCGGACATCACCGCGACCGCGACCCCCATCGCCAGGGTCTCGACCAGCGGCAGCGGACGCGAACGTCGCCGGACGCCGTCACGGAGCATGTGGACGGTGAGCACCAGGTACCCGAGGGTCAACCCGCCGAGCACCACCTGCCACGTCACCGCGACCACCCCGAGGTGCTGGTGCATCCCCGCGGCGCCGGCGTCGTGCGCCATGCCGACACCCATCGCGCCCATCACGAGCAGGCCCAGGGCAGCGTGCAGTCGCCCGTACCGGCCGTGGGCGGAGGCCGCGCCCCGCGGCTGAGCCGGCCCGCGCCTCCAGGCGGACGTGGACTGCAACCGGTGCACCCCGGCGACCACCACGGCGAGGAACGCCAGCACCAGGAACCACAGGACACCCGGCAGGACCCGGGGTCCGAACGCCCCGTCGACCATCGCCGCCACCATCGCGACCGCGGCGACCACGTCGACCGCACGGCCGGGGCGCCACGCCCCGACCGTGCAGCAGGCCCCGGCCGACGCCGGCACGATGGCCGCGAGCCCGAGCAGATCGGTCACGTCAGTGCCCGTCCCCGTGGTCGTGCCCGTGCCCGTGGTCGTGCTGGTGCTCGGCTGCGTCGTGTGCGGCCTCGACGGCGCCGGAGACGTGGTGCGAGCAGTGCGACCCGGCCGATGCCCCGATCGACGCCGGCACGTTCAGGGCCGGGTTCCGCGGGAAGAACCCGTACGGCTTGAGCGTGAACTTGGCGTAGTCGACGGGCATGACGGGCCAGTCCTCGGGCCGGGGGAAGTGCGTGGGGCCGAAGGTGTGCCACAGCACGATGTCCTCGCCGTCGAGCGGACGGTCCCCCTGCACGTACCGGGCGACGCCGTCCCCGCCGGGGTTCTGGTGCACGAAGTCCCCGGCGGCGAAGCGCTCGGCCGGGTCGTACTGCGTCACGTACAGGTGCTTCCGTGCGAACTCGGCGCGGGCGGCCACCGACGACGAGTCGTCCGCGAGCAGCACCGGGGCGTCCTGCGGGTACAGCACGTACCCGGTGGGGCGGTCGAGGTGGTTGCGCTCCTCGGTGTTCGAGATGAACCACGTCCGGGCCTTCGACGCGTCGGCGAGACGGCCGGAGGTCGACTCGGACGACAGCCGGGTGACCGACTTCGTGAACGCGTTGCCGTGCTCGTTGCCCGGGCCGACGGGGACCCGGACGGCGTCGACCTCGTCCACCGCGTTCGACAGCCCGTCGACCATCATGTCCAGCCGCGCCGAGAACAGGTGCTGGTGGTACGGGGCGCCGAGTCCGGGCGCGACCTCGGAGGCGTACGGGTAGTCCGCACCGGACTCAGTCCGACCCGGGTACGACGAGGTGAAGAGGACGCCGGTGAGCTTCGCCTCGCACTCGATCGTGCCGTCGAGGTACAGGTACCAGTAGAACCCGTAGTCGTAGTTGCCGACGGTGGTGAAGAACGAGATCACCAACCGACGGGAGCGCCGGACCTCCTGCGACCCGGTGTAGATGTCCCCGTGCTTCCACAGCGTGCCGAAGTCCTCCTCGTGCATGCAGATGCCGTTCCGGATGGTCTGCGGGTTGCCGAGCTCGTCGGCCAGGACGGCGTCGAAGTACTTGATCTCGCCGACGCAGTCGCAGCCGAGCTCGAGCGAGTTGGTGAAGCGTCCGAACAGGTACTCACCGGTGTCGAAGTAGTTCTGCCAGAACCGCACCGGCGACGGGTCGCCGTAGGGCACGAGCATCTCGTCGATCGAGGCCCGGTAGACGATCGGCCGCAGCCGCGCACCGTCCTGCCACGACAGCTGCCGGAGCACGAGCCCCTCACGGGCGTCGAACCCGACCTGGAACCGCCAGTTCGCCCACTCGACGAACTCGCCGTCGACCGAGAACGACGGCCCCTCGGGCTGCGTGATGACGATCGGCTTGAGGTCGAGCGGTTCGCCCTGCACCGCCGGGTCGTCGAAGTTGCCGGACGTGGCGGGCACGGGCATCTCCGCGACGTCCACGATGCGGGTCACCGCGCGGTTGGCGGCGTCGACGTACACGGACAGGCCGTCCACGGGGTGCGCCCAGACGTGGTCGGCGGGGTGGTCCTGGCGGAAGGCGAGCACGCGGAGGATCCGGCGCCCCTCCTCCTCGGGGTAGTCGTAGTACCCGGCCGACAGCGGGACGCACTTCACCTCGTCCGGCGTCAGGCCGCGCTTCGCCAGGGCGGCGACCCAGCGCTCGTCCGCGTTCGCGATCTCGCCGACGGCGTCGAACTCCTCGATGAGGACGGGCAGCTGTCCACGGGACCCGTCGAGCACGTCGGTGGACAGGACGATCCGGTCGGTGATCGAGACGACGCCGTCGGTGGAGCGTCCGGTCGCCATGTCGAGGAGCATCACACGGGCACGGCGGTCCGGCAGGGGACCGTCGCCGGCCTGCCAGGCCAGGACCTGCTGCTTGTGCGGCTCGTCGAGGCCGACGTAGACGAAGCGCGTGGTGTCGGTCCAGTCCGGCTGCGCCGTGATGACGTCGCGGACGGCGGTGAACTCGTCGGGGCTCAGGTTCGCGAGCGGGTGGGTGGTGGCGGTGACGGGATCGGTGAGGGTCATGCTGGTGGTTCCTTCGGTTCGGTCTGGAGGCGCGGGTCGGGTGGGTCGGTCAGCCGTCGCTGGCGAGACGGTCGAGCATCTGGTCGTAGCGGCGGCGGTCGCGCCGGCGCAGCACCACGGCCTGCAGCACGCCGACGGCGGGCACGACCACGACGAGGCCGGTGAGAACGGTGCTGACGACACCGAAGACGCTCGCTCCGGAACCGTCGACGTCACCGACGAGCGTCGGGAAGTTCGCCCAGATCAGGACGGCCGAGGCGACGAGCCCGACGAACCCCAGGACCGGGGCGATGACGGTGTTCCAGATGCGGCGGTCGGCGCGGTTCCGGCGGAAGTACACGATGACGGCGAGGCTCGTCGCGGCCATCAGGATCGCCACGCCCAGGGTGGCGACCCCGGCGAACCAGCTGAAGACCTGCAGGACCGGGTCGAGGCCGAGGACGGCGAACAGGACCATGAGCACGGCCGCGGTGACGGTCTGCACGACGCTCGAGGTGTGCGGGGACTCGTGCTTGCGGTGCACGGTGCCGAGACGACCGGGCAGGAGCGAGGCGTTCGCCATCGAGTGCTGGTACCGGGTGATGACGTTGTGGAAGGACAGGACGCAGGCGAACATGCTCGTGAGCAGCAGCACGTTCATGACGGCCTCGCCCGCGGTGCCGATGTACCGCGCCGCCGTGGTGAGGATGAGCGCGCCAGGGTCCTTCGCGGCCTCGGCGAGCACGCCGTCCGGCCCCCAGGCCATCACGAGTCCCCACGACGCCAACGTGTAGAACACCCCGATGCCGATGACGGCGGTGTAGGTGGCCCGTGGGATCGTGCGCTCCGGGTCCTTCGCCTCGTCGCGGAAGATCGCGGTGGCCTCGAACCCGATGAACGCCGCGATGGCGAACATGAGGCCGACGCCGGGCGAGCCGGACATGACGTGGGTCGGTTCGAACGGCGCGAGCGAGAGCCCGTCGGCACCGCCGCGGAACACGATCGCGGCGACCAGGACGAGCACGATCCCGACCTCGCCGACGAGCAGGACGCCGAGGACCTTGCTCGACAGGTCGATGTGCCGGTAGCCCAGCACCCCGACGAGCGCCACGACGACCAGGGACCACACGTACCAGGGGATGTCCGGTCCACCGAGGCCCGTGACGGTCACCCCGAGCAGGTACCCGATGTAGCCGTGCACGCTGACCTGGATCGTCGTGTAGGTCAGCAGCGCCAGGGTGGCCGCCCCCGCACCGGCCGGACGACCGAGCCCGTGACCCACGAACGTGAAGAAGGCGCCGGGTCGTGGCAGGTGCCGGGTCATCGCCGCCAGTCCCACCGAGAACAGCAGCAGGATCACGGCGGACGCGGCGTAGAGCGACGGGAACCCGACGCCGTTGCCGAGCAGCATGCCGAGCGGGGCGGCACCGCCGACGACGGTGAGCGGGGCGGCGGCCGCGACGACCATGAACACGATCGCGGTGACGCCGAGCGAGCCGCGCATGGTCCGCTGGGGTGCGGGTACGGCTCCGAGTGACGCGGGGTCCTTCGTGATGCTGGACATCGTGGCCTTCCGGTTCGGGTGACTGGGTCGGGGTGGGACCACGGTCCCGCGCTGCCGTTGCGCCCCCGTTCCACGGGTGTGAAACCCGCACGCACCCGAATGGGACGGCCCGGACGAGGCGTCTCATTTGCCCGAGACCACCGCGAAACACGACCGAGACACCGGGGCAACGCAGCGCCCGTACCGTTGCCGCATGACCGCGCTCGACCGTGCCATCGCCGACCCGCCCCGGGTGCCGGGCATCGGCACGCGCTCCCCCGTCGACGGGCTGTCCCGGCGGAGCGTCGGCCCGGTCGACGTGCTGGCGCAGTCGGTGTCGGCGGTCGCACCGTCGGCGGCGGCCACCACGATCCCGGTGCTCGTCGCGACCGTCGCCGGGCAGGGCGCGACGTGGTCCCTGCTCGCGGCGATGGCGCTGTCGTTCCTGGTCGGACGCACCGTGAACCAGTTCGTCCGACGCGTGGCGGGCACCGGCTCGCTCTACACCTACGTCTCGCTCGGCCTGGGGCCGGTGGCCGGTGTGGTCGCGGGCGCCGCACTGCTGCTCGGCTACGGGTTCATCGCGATGTTCTCGCTCACCGGCAGCGGCTACTACCTCGACTACCTGCTGTCCCGGTTCGTCCCGACGGCCGGCACCGGCTCCCTGGTCACGGTCGTGGTGGTCACCGCCATGGGTGCCGCGGTGTTCGCCGTCATCGCCCTCGGGGTCCGGTTGTCGACGCGCCTCACCCTGCTCGTCGAGACCCTGTCCGTCGCCGTCATCGTCGTGCTGATCGTCGCCCTGGTCGCACGGCTGCAGCCCGTCGACACGTCCGCCCTCGCACTCGGCCCGACCGCACCGGCGCCCTTCGCGGTGGGCACGGCGCTCGCGGTCACCGCCTTCGTCGGGTTCGAGAGCGCGTCGGTGCTCGGCGTGGAGGCCCGGCGCCCGTTCCAGGCGATCCCCCGCGCGATCTCGTGGACCGTCCTGGTCGCGGGCGTGCTCTACGTCGTGAGCGCTGCCGCCCAGCAGACCGGGTTCGCCGCGATCGGCGCCGACCTCGCCACGAGCGCGTCGCCGGTCAACGAGCTCGCCACGGCCTTCGGCATGCAGTGGGTCGGGTGGGCGCTCGACCTCGGGATCGCCGCCTCGTTCGCCGCGTGCGCGATCGCCTCGACGACGGCGCTCGTCCGCGTGCTGTTCGCGATGGGCCGTGAAGGGGTGCTGCCCGCAGCGCTCGGGCGGGCGTCGCCACGGTTCCGGACACCCTTCGTCGCGGGCGTGCTGGCGTGCTCGTTGCTGACCGCACTGCCGGTCCTCGGGCTCCTCACCGGCATCCCGACCTGGTCCCTGATGGAGGCCGAACTGGTCGTCGCGGCACTCGGGTACCTGACGGCGTACGCGACGACGTGCTTCGCGGCTCCGGTGTTCCTGCGCCGCATCGGCGAGCTGACGACCGGGGTGGCGACCACCGCGGTGACGACCGGTGTCCTGCTCACCGCCGTGCTGCTCACCTACGCCGGGGTCGAGGCCGCATCGCCCCGGTGGCCGGCCGTCGTCCTCGCCGTCGGGGCGGTCACCGCGGTCGTCGTGGCGTTCCTGGTGGCGACCCGTCGGCGACCCTGGCGACGGGGTCGGAGCCGGGCGGTGTACGACGTGCCGGTCGAGGCGGACCTGCTGGGCGCCTCCAGGCCGTCCGCCGGACCCGGTCACGGGACGGGGGTGCGGTGAGCGAACCCGGTCTCCGCGCGCGGCAGCCGAAGGCGATCCAGAACGCCCTCGCGGTGCTCGAGGCGGTCGCGCACGCCGGGCCCGGCGTCACCGCCCAGCAGATCTCGGACGCGCTCGGGATGCCGCGGGCGACCACCTACCGGCTCATCACGCTGCTCGTGGAGGACGAGTACCTGGTGCGGCTGCCGGACCTGCGCGGCTTCGCGCTGGGGCACAAGGTCTCGGAGCTCGCCGGTGTCGCCCCGGCCGCGGCCCCGTCGGTCCCACCACTCCCCCGCGCCGTCCGGTCCGTGCTGGCCGACGTGCGCTCGGCGGTCCGCGCCGGGGTGCACCTGGCCCGGTACGACGCCGACGGGATCTGCGACGTCGACGTCGACCCGGACTTCCCGCTCCTCGACGCGACCGCCCTGCGATCGGCACCCGGGTCGAGCGCGATGGGGCGGCTGCACGCGGCCGGCGGCGCCTCGGCGTCGCAGGTCGGTGCCTTCGTGCGGGGCTTCGGGTGCCTGGCACTGCCCGTCCGCGGCGAGCGCGGTGAGCTCGTGGCGGGGCTGACGTTGTCCGCGCCCGCGGCCCGGGTGGAGTCCCCTGGCCAGGCCCTGGTGCACCTGCGGACGGCGGTCGCGCGGCTCGAGCCCCTGCTCGGCTGAGTTCTCGGCGTCCTCCGAGCGATCTTTTGGCACTCACCAGGGTCGAGTGCTAAAACGGTGGCAGTTGAGTCGAGGGGACTCAACGAGAACCACGAAGGAGTTGATTTCGATGACGATGAACTTCGATCCGTTCCGCGAGCTCGACCGACTCGCGGGTTCGCTCCTCGGCACCGCCGCCGGCCCGCGCTCGATGCCGATGGACCTGTACCGCACCGGGGACCACTACGTCCTCGACGTCGACCTGCCCGGCATCGACCCGGGCTCCGTCGACATCGACGTGGACGGTTCCGTCCTGACCATCCGCGCCGAGCGCACCCTGGGCGCGCCCGAGGGCTCGCAGTGGCTCACCCGTGAGCGCCAGCCCGGCACGTTCGTCCGGCAGCTGACGCTCGGCGACGGCCTGGACGCCGAGCGCATCACCGCCGGGTACGACAACGGTGTGCTGAGCGTCACGATCCCCGTCAAGGAGTCCGCGAAGCCGCGCAAGATCGCCGTCACCGTCGGTGGCGCGTCCGAGCAGCTCGCGGTCGGCTCCGGTGCCGCCGGTTCCGGCGCCGCCGCCGAGTGAGGAGCTGAGCGATGACGTCCGTCCTGCTGAACGCGGTGGTCGCGGTCCTCGTCGTCACCGCGGCGCTCGCGCTGACGAGCCTGGACCGGCGCACCGCCCTGCTCCTCGGGGCCACCGGCAGCCTGACCGGCACGTTCCTGACGTGGGTCGCCGCGCCCCGGCTGTTCGAGCAGTCGCTCCTGGCGCCCTGGGTCGCGGCGGTCCTCGGCACGGCCCTGCTGATCGCGGGGTGGAGCGCTGTCCGCGCCTACTCCGGCATCTTCGAGGCACCGCGCGACGAAGAACCCGAGACGGGGGCACTGATGACCGTGGGCGGGTCCGCCCCGTCGGTGCGGTGACCGCCTGACGGACAGGAGGCCCGGTGCACGTCGTGCGCCGGGCCTCCTGTCATCCGTCGGTCGCGTGGGCGACCGTCGGGACTACTCCTTGTTCAGCTTGTCCTGCACCAGGCCGGCCGTCTTCTCGACGACGTTCGGCAGCTCGGTGGTGCCGTAGAGCCGGACGTCGGGGTGCGTGGGCGGGGGCATCGGGACCGAGGTCGTCGGGCCGTCGTGGTACGAGTACTCGCCCTTGCCGTCGAACGAGGGGCCGCTCGCCCAGGGGCCGTTCTTCGCCTCGGCACCGTCGGAGAAGTTGAGGTACTGGTAGTTGACCTCCTGGTTCTCCTTCGACTGCGGGAAGTTGCTCGGCACGGGGAAGCCCTCGACGCCCTTCTCGCGCAGCTCGGCGGCAGCGGTCGCCCACATGTTCTGGTGCATGGTGTCGCGGGCGATGAGGAACGACAGCAGGTCCCGCACGCCGTGGTCGTCGGTCATGTGGTAGAGCCGGGCGGCCTGCACACGACCCTGCATCTCGGCGTTCTCGTTCGCCGTGAAGTCGGCGAGCAGGTTGCCGCTGGCGGTGATGTACGAGCCCTGCCAGGGGTTGCCGTTGCTGTCCACCGGGCGGGCGCCCGCACCGGCGACGATCGCGTGCTGGACGTCGGTGCCACCGACGATCGCGGCGACCGTGGGGTCGTCCTGCAGCGCGTCCTCGGTGATGCCGAGCGGGGACTTCTCGAGCAGCTGCGCGATCATCGTCGCGAGCATCTCGACGTGGCCCATCTCCTCGGCGCCGATGCCGAACACCATGTCGCGGTACTTGCCGGGGATGTGCATGTTCCACGCCTGGAACTGGTACTGCAGCGCGACGGAGATCTCTCCGTACTGGCCACCGAGCACCTCCTGCAGCTTGCGGGCGTAGATCGCGTCGGGCTTGTCGGGCGTTGCCTTGAACTGGAGTTCCTGCTTGTGGAAGTACAAATCGTGCTCCTTCGTCTCGATCGAGCGATTGCACGGCCGATGGTTCGCCGGGGGCACTGAGCGGCCGTCCAAGGTGGCCGGATCACGCAGAGGGTGTCCCGGATGCGCCGTTCCACGGATCCGGATCAACCGTCGGCTTCACCCGGCAGGACGAGGCCCTTCGGTCGACCGCCCGATGCCCTCGGCCGTCCGGTTGCGCAGGCTTGGGAGCATGCAGACCTCGACCAAGCACACGATCGCCACCCTGCTGCTCTGCGCGGCGATCGTGGTCGCCACCGTCATCGCACTGATGGCCATGGCCCCGCCCGCGTGACGCCGGTACGGCATGGGAGGATCGCTCTCGTGACCGAACGGGGCAGGTTCCTCCGGCCGCTCGCCACCCGGTCGATCGTCATCGACGTGGCCTGGGCGGCCCTGGCGGCGTTCGTGTTCCTGCTGCCCATCGACCTCGAGCTCGAGCACGCGAGCCTCGCCGCGGTCCTGTCGGCCTCGGTGGCGATCGCCCTCCGTCGCATCTCCCCGTCCGCCGCGATGGCGATGGTGGTCGTCCTCGGGGTGATCCAGGTCGGCGGCGGCGAGCGCCCGTCGCTGGTGGACCTCGCGCTGTTCGTCGTGATCGGCACCGCCGCGGTCGTGGGCACCCGCACCGAGGTCGTCGTCTCGGGCGTGCTCGCGGTCGTCGCCGGAGCGGGTGCGACGGTCTACCTGGCGTCAACCGGCTTCCGGTTCCTCGTGCTCATCAACGGCCCGCGCGACCAGGCGTTCCTGGCGATGGCCGCCCCGGTGACCGCGCTGCTCGGGGTCTGGGCGGGCGGGGTCGCCGTCCGGGCCTTCCGCTCGCGCGACCGCGAGTCGGAGCGCCGTGCCGACGCCGAGGCCGCAGCATCACGTGCCGAGGCCGTCGCCACCGAGGCCGAGGCCACCGCCACCCGCGCGATCGACGTCGCCGAGTCCGAACGCATCCGCGCGGACATCGCCCGCGACGTGCACGACGTCGTCGGCCACTCGCTCGCGGTCATCATCGCGCAGGCCGACTCGGTGCCGTTCCTCGACGACGAGGCGCGCATCCGAGCGGTCAGCGCCACCATCGCGAGCACCGCCCGGAGCTCCCTGGTCGAGGTCCGACAGGTCCTCGGACACATCGACGGCTCCGCCGAGGCGACCGGCCCGGGCTCGCTCGAGGAGATCGTGCAGGGCATCCGCGACGCCGGGGTCGACGTCGACCGCACGGTGCGCGGGGTCCCGCTGGCCCTGCGCCCGGACACCGGCACCGCCGCCCGCCGCGTGCTGCAGGAGATGCTCACGAACGCCCTGCGCCACGGCGCCCCCGGCAACCCGGTCGTCGTGCGGGAGACCTGGCGGAACGCCGACCTGGTGCTCGAGGTCGAGAACGTCGCCGGCGACGGCACCACCGCCGGCTCGGGCCGCGGGATCGACGGCATGGACTCGCGCCTCGGCGCCCTCGGTGGGTCGTTCGACGCCGCCGTGCTGGACGACGTGTTCACGGCACGCGCCCGCATCCCGTTCGACGTCCAAGGGGGACCCGTCCGATGACCGAACCGATCAGGATCCTGCTCACCGACGACCAGGCGCTGTTCCGCGCCGGGCTCCGGGTGGTGCTCGACGCCCAGGACGACATGCGCGTGGTCGGCGAGGCCTCCGACGGGGCCGAAGCGCTCGCACTCATCCCCGAGGTGCGCCCCGACGTGGTGCTGCTCGACATGCGGATGGCCGGCATGGACGGCGTGGAGACCGTCCGGCAGCTCTACTCCGGCGCCGTCCCGGGCCCGCTGCCCCGCGTCGTCGTGCTCACCACCTTCGGGCTCGACCCGGCGGCGGCGACCGCGATCCGGCTCGGCGCCAGCGGGTTCCTGCTCAAGGACACCACACCGCCGTTCCTGTTCGCCGCGGTGCGGGCCGTGCACGAGGGCAGCTCGGTCATCGCGCCGAACGACCTCGCGCAGCTGTTCGGCACCGACGTGGCGCGGGCCCCGGCACCGCAGCCGCCGGAGTTCGCGACACTGACCGAGCGGGAGCGCGTCGTGTTCGGGTGGGCGTCCCGCGGGCTCTCGAACGCCGAGATCGCCACCAGGGAGTACGTCACCGAGTCGACGGTGAAGACCCAGATCTCGAGCATCCTGGGCAAGCTGTCACTGCGCGACCGGGTGCAGCTCGTCGTCTACGCACACGACCACGGGCTGGCGGGCACCCGCGAGGACTAGTCCGCGGCGATCCGGTCGAGCCACTCCGCGAGCATCGTCCGCTCGGCTGCCGACAGTCGATCGAGCCGGGGCGCTGCGGCACGGAGCGTGATCGCGGCGCTCGTCACGGCGTCAGTCCCCCGACCGCGACCACCCGGGGCCGCGCCGCCGTCGTCCCTGGTCGGCCCGCTCGGCACGAGGATCCGCCCGAGCACCGCGTCGAGGACGTCATCGGCGAGTGACGGGTCCCGCTCGCCCGCCGGAGCGGCCAGGATCGCGAGCACCGCACCGGTGCCGGCCGCGTGCACGAGCTCGACCGCGCGGTGTTCCGGCACGGCCAGTCGTCCGGCCTCGGCCACCCGCCGGATGCGTTCGGCGAGCAGCGCGGTACCGGCGCGGGCGGCTGCCGACCGACGGCCGCGCTCCGGGTCGCTCAACAGCACGAACAGGTCGGGGTTCGCCAGCCCGAAGCCGATCGTCATCGACCACCCGGTGCGCAGGTCCTCGACGGGGTCGGTCGCCTCGTCACGAGCAGCCCGGACAGCGTCGGCCTTCATCGCCGAGAACGTCGCCATCGCGTGCTCGGCGACCGCTTCGAGCAGACCGTCCTTGTCGCCGAACAGCCGGTAGATGGTCGGTGCCTGGACGCCTGCGCCGTCCGCGACCGCCCGCGTGGTCACCGCCGCGGCGCCGCGTTCACGCAGCATGGTGCCGGCGACCTCGACGATGCGCGCACGCGTCTCGTCGCGCTGGCTTCCCTGCTCGATCACGGAACAACGATAACGGATCTGTGCTATCACTGTGTTACCAGCGATACCGATGCGCTGTTTCCACCGATACGGAGAAGTCATGATCGTCATCACCGGGGCCACCGGAGCCCTCAACGGCGCGACCGCCGACCACCTGCTCGAGCACCTCGCGCCGTCCGACCTGGCGGTGGTGACCCGTGAGCCGGCCCGAGCACAGCGGTTCGCCGACCGCGGCGTCGAGGTCCGCCGCGGCGACTACGCCGAACCGGAGACCCTGCCGGCAGCCTTCGCGGGCGCCGATCAGCTCCTGCTCGTCTCGTCGAGCGACCCGGCCGCCGACGCCGTCGCGCTGCACCGTGCCGCGGTCGACGCAGCCGTGGACGCCGGCGTCGGCCGGGTCCTGTACACGAGCCACCAGGGCGCCGCGCACGGTTCGCCCTTCGTGCCCGCAGCGCACCACGCCGCGACCGAGGACCTGCTCCGCGACTCCGGGCTGCCGTGGACGAGCCTGCGGAACGGCTTCTACGCGCACAGCGCCGCCTGGATGACGGGCCCGTGGCAGGAGACCGGCACGGTGTCCGTCCCCGTCGACGGCCCGGTGTCGTGGACCGCCCGCGAGGACGCCGCCGAGGCAGCCGCCGCGATCCTGCTCGCCGATCAGCCGTTCGACGGGCCGGTGACGCTCACCGCTCCGGACGCGCCGACCTTCGCCGACCTGGCTCGGCAGGCGTCCGAGGTGTCCGGTCGGAGGATCGGGTTCGAAGCCCTGGGCGAGGACGAGTGGCGTGCCCGTGCGCTGGCCGCGGGGCAGGACCCGCACATGGTCGGGTTCCTGCTCGGCATGTACCAGGCCGCCGAGCGGGGCCTGTTCGCCGGCACCGATCCGCTGCTCGGCGAGCTGCTCGGTCGCGCCCCACGGCCGGTGCGCGACCAGCTCAGCTGAGCGCCGCGACCTCGTCGAGGATCGCCTGGACCGCTGCGGGGTCGTGCGCGAACCGTCCGAGGAACAGCCCGCCGATCCGGCCCTGCCCCCGCGTGAGCAGGTCGGGTCCGGCACTGCCGCCGTAGAGGACGGTGCTGCCGTGCAGCTCGGGCCGGGTGGCGAGGTGCTGCTCGATCCCGGCGAGCACCGCCACGATGTGGTCGTCCGGTGCGGGTGCCGGTGCGCCGATCGCCCACACCGGTTCGTAGGCGACGGTCAGGGGTCCGGCGAGACCGTCCGCGACGGCGGTCGAGACGGCCCGGTCGAGCTGCGCGGTCACCGCCGCCACGGCCTCGGTCGGATCGGAGGCCCGGTCCGACTCCCCGACGCAGACCAGCGGACGCAGGTGGTTGCGGAAGGCCGCGTGCACCTTCCCCGCGATCGTCGCGTCGTCCTCGTGGAACAGGGAGCGCCGTTCGGCGTGCCCGATCTCGACCAGGTCGACGCCGATCTCCCGCAGTTCGGCGCCGGAGACCTCGCCGGTGAACGCGCCCGCGTCGGCCCACGACAGGTCCTGCGCGGCGAGGAGCACTCCCGACCCGGAGAGCAGGTCGCGGACGGGCACGAGCGCCGGGAACGTCGGCGCCACGAAGAGCGACGCCGCACCCGAGCGCACCGCGGGGTGTCGCCGGGCGATGTCCGCGACCTCGGCCGCCCACGACAGCGTCCGGGCATGCGAGAAGTACGTCTTCAGCGACACCCCGACGGTGATCACGGCGCGACCGTCTCCACGACGAGGGCGAAGGACAGCGCACCGGGGTCCGCGGTGCCGACGGCCTGGTCGGCGTGGGTGCGCGCCCGGCCCATCTTCGGCACCAGAGACTCCGTGGCGTCGGCGGCTTCGCGGGCGGCACGGACGGCGTCGCCCCAGGCCTCGGCGAGCGCCGCCCCGGCGTCGAGCCGGGTGCGGAGCACCTCCTCGAACGGCACCAGGGCGTCCACCATCGTCTTGTCACCGACGGTGGCGCCGAACGCGAGCACGGCCTCGGTGGCCGCGCGGACCCCCTGCGCGACGGTGGCGCCCGACGGACGCGAGTCGTCCCCGACCACGCGACCCAGCGCCTCCAGGGCGGCACCCCAGATCGCACCGGACGTGCCGCCGGCCTTGTCGGACCAGGCATCCGCGGCGACCAGCAGGACGGTGCCGGCACCGGCACCACGGCTGACCGCGTCCGCGGCTGCGCCGTCGGCGGCGTGCGATCCCCGCTGCATCCCGATGCCGTGGTCACCGTCGCCGGCCACGGCGTCGATGCGCCCGAGTTCGTCGGCGTGCTCGTCGAGGACGGCGCGGACCGCGGCGAACCCGGCGGCGACCTGCTCGGCGGCCGCACGGGACTCGTCGGTCGCCGGGCCGATGCCGACGCCCTCGGCGTCCGCCGCCACGATGGACGGGTCGACCCGCTGTTCGGCGACCGCACCGCCCTTGCGGTAGGCGGGGGTGTCCGCGGGTGCTGCCCAGAGTTCCTCGAGCTCGTCGTCGAGCCAGAACAGCGTCAGGGAGACCCCGGCCATGTCGAAGCTTGTGACGAGTTCGCCGACCTCGGGCTCCACGATGACGACGCCGGCGTCCGCCAGGCGCCGCTGCACCGAGCGGTAGACGACGAAAAGCTCCTCGTACTTGACCGAACCCAGGCCGTTCAGGATGGGGACCACCCGCTGGCCCTCGAGCGTCACGCCGTCGGGCAGTTCGTCCAGCAGCCGGGACACCAGCAGCTCGGCCAGCCCGTCGGCGGTGGGCACGTCCGTCTCGTCGATGCCACGCTCGCCGTGGATGCCCATGCCGACCGCCATCCGGCCCTCGGGCACCGTGAACAGGGGTTCCTCGGCGCCCGGCAGCGAGCACCCGGAGAACGCGACGCCGAAGCTGCGCGTCCGGTCGTTCGCCCGTTCGGCGACGGCGGTGACCGTGTCGAGGTCGTCCCCGCGCTCGGCGGCGGCGCCGGCGACCTTGAAGACGCAGAGGTCACCCGCGATGCCGCGGCGCTTCGCGCGGTCGTCGGCCGGGGCGCTCGTCACGTCGTCGGTGACGCGGACCGTCCGGACCGGGATGCCGTCGGCCTCGAGCGTGCGCGCCGCGGCGTCGAAGTTCAGGACGTCACCGGCGTAGTTGCCGTAGCTGAGCAGCACCCCGCCACCGTGCTCCGCGGCCTTCGCGACCCCGGTGACCTGCTGGGCGCTGGGGCTGGCGAACAGGTTGCCCATCGCGGCACCGGCGGCCAGTCCGTGTCCGACCAGTCCGCCGAACGCGGGGTAGTGCCCCGAGCCGCCACCGATCACGACGGCGACCGTGCCGTCGGGACTCGTGGTGGAGCGGGCGACCCCGCCGTGCACCTTCCGCACCCACCGCTCGTTCGCGGCGACGAAGCCGTCGGTCGCCTCGTCGGCGAAGTCCGCCGGGTCGTTGAACAGTCTGGTCATCGCTTGCTGCCCTTCGGGTCGGTGGTGCGGACGTGCGAGGTGTCGAGCAGTTCGTCGGCCTTGGCCCCGCGGAAGAACTTGGTGCAGAAGATCATCACCGCGGCGACGAACGCCAGGACGCCGAGCGAGACGATGCCGAACGCACCGCTGTCGGTGGGCACCACCTCGTTGATCGCGGTGCGCATGATCGGGGCGACGAACCCGCCGAGGTTGCCGAGCGAGTTGATCAGGCCGATGCCCGCTGCGGCTGCGGCACCGGTCAGGAACGCCGTCGGGTACGCCCAGGTGATCGGGCCGACGGCCAGGAAGCTCGCGACGGCCAGGGTGATGAACAGGATGCCGAGCACCGGCTGCCCGTTCGCACCCGCCCACGCCGAGCCGAGGATCGACAGGCCGGTCGTGACGTAGAACAGGGTGCCCCAGCGACGACGACGTCCGACGGAGTCCGCACGCGACCCGATCAGGTAGCAGGCGACGAGTCCGACGAGCCACGGGATCGCGGACACCAGACCGACCTGCCAGCCGACGTCCTGCCCGAGCAGCGAGGACACCTGCTGCGGCAGGTAGAACGTCGTGCCGTACACCGCGACCTGCAGGCAGAAGTAGATGATCGTGAAGTACCAGACGCGCCCGCTGGCCATCGCGCGCCAGATGCCCTTCGGGCCGTCCTCGCTGCGGGCGGTGTCCTCGCGCTCCATGGCCGCGGTGAGCGACGCCTTCTCGCCCGGTTCGAGCCACTTCGCCTGCTGCGGACTGTTCGTCAGGAACACCAGGGCCGCGATGCCCGCCAGCACCGCGAGGATCCCCTCGCCGGCGAACATGACCTGCCAGCCGTGGAACGGGGTGACCTGGTCACCGACGCTGATGAGGCCGCCGGACAGCGGGGCGCCGATCATCTGCGAGAACGGCTGCGCCAGGTAGAAGATCGCGAACATGCGCACGCGCACCTTGTTCGGGAACCACTCGGACAGGTACATGATCACGCCCGGGAACAGCCCCGCTTCTGTCACTCCGAGGATGAACCGCAGGACGATGAACATCGTGTCGTTCGTCGTGAAGGCGAACAGTGCGGCGACGATGCCCCACGTGACGGCGATGCGGGCGAGCCAGAAGCGCGCACCGAACCGCTTGAGCAGCAGGTTCGACGGGATCTCGAAGATCGCGTAGCCGATGAAGAAGATGCCGGCGCCCAGGGCGAAGGCGGCGTCGGAGATGCCGCGGTCGACGCGCAGGGCCTCTTCGGCGAAGCCGACGTTCGTGCGGTCGAGGAACGCGACGAAGTACAGGATGACGAGCATCGGCATGAGGTGCTTCGTCGCCTTGCCGATGGCGGACTTGAGGCCGGGGTCGTTCGTCGACCCGAGCGCGGGGGCAGGGGGTAGTGACACGGGTTCGCTCCTTTGCGAGCACGGTGCGGTCGTTCTGGCGTCCGGCGGTCGGTTCGGTCGTCCGGACGGGAGGCACGGATCGCGTCGCCCGGTCGGCGCGCGTTCCGTGGGCGGCTGGCCCTAGTGCATGTACAGGCCACCGTCGACGTTGAGCGTCTGGCCCGTGACGAACCCGGCGTCCTCGCTGATCAGGTAGGCGATCGCGGCGGCGATGTCCCGCGGGGTGCCGATGCGCGGCAGCACGCCGTCGGCGGCCATCGCGGCCTTCCGCTCCTCGGACAGGGTGCCGCCCATGATGTCGGTGTCGATCGGACCGGGGGCGATCGCGTTGACGGTGACGCCGCGCGGGCCGAGCTCGCGCGCCAGGCCACGGGTCAGGCCGATCACGCCGGCCTTCGCCACCGTGTACGGGGTCTTGCTGAAGGTGCCGCCGCCGCGCTGGGCGGAGACTGACGACAGGTTCACGATGCGCCCGTAGCCGGACCGCACCATCGACTCCGCCGCCCGCAGGCTGGCGAAGTGCACACCGTCGAGGTTGATCGACAGCACCCGGTGCCACTCCCCCTCGGGCAGGTCGAGGTAGGCGTGCGCGGAGGAGACCCCGGCCAGGTTCACGAGCGCGGTGATCGGCCGGAGTTCGGCCTCGATCGTGTCGAAGGCCGCACGGACGGCGGACTCGTCGGCGACGTTCGCACCGACACCGACGGCCCGCACGCCGTGCTGTTCGCGGATCTCGGCGGCGACCTGCTCGCTCGCCGTCTGGTCGAGGTCGATGATCCCGACGTCCCACCCGGCCTCGGCCAGGTGGTGGGCGGTGGCGCGGCCGATGCCCCGTGGTGAGGCGGCCCCGGTGAGGACGACGGTGCGGTCCCGGTGCTGGCCGGCTGACTGGTTCTGGTCGCTCATGGTGTCCCTCCCGCCTCAGTGGATCGGTGCCGGGCCGAGCTCGTCGAGGAGCTTCTGCATCGCGACGTACGCCTTGTTCCGGTAGGCGACGAGCTCGGGCGTGCGGTCGGCGGGTACCTCGAGGTACCCGGCGCCGGACTTCGTGCCGAGCTCACCGGCGTCGACGTGCTGCTGCAGCGACGGCGGGGTGGCGAAGCGTTCGGGCCAGCGGGTCTGCAGCGACTCGAAGCAGAACGCGTAGACGTCGAGTCCGGCCATGTCGGCGATCGCGAACGGGCCGAAGAACGGCAGGCGGAACCCGAACGTGGTGCGCACGATGGTGTCGATGTCGTCGGGGCTCGCGATGCCCTCGTCGGCGATCTTCGTGGCCTCCTCGAACAGCGCGTACTGCAGGCGGTTCAGGACGAACCCGGTCGAGTCCTTCACCCGTGCGGACTGCTTGCCGGTCGCGGCGACGACGGTCTCGCCGACCTCGATCGCGTGCTCGTTCGTGGTCGGGTGCGGGATGAGCTCGACGCCGGGGATGAACGGTGCCGGGTTCGAGAAGTGCACCCCGAGGAACCGCTCCGGGCCCACGACCGCCTCGGCCAGCGACTCGATCAGGATCGTCGAGGTGTTCGAGCCGATCACGGCGTCGGGGCGGGCGGCCTCGCTGATGCGGCGGAGCGTGGCGTGCTTGATCTCGAGCTTCTCCGGCACGGCCTCCTCGATGAAGTCCGCGTCGGCGACGGCGGCCTCGATCGACTCGGCGGCGCTCAGGTGTGCGCGGACCCGTTCGACGGCGTCCTCGGGGAACAGCCCGTCGGCGACGAACTGCGCGGTCTCGCCGAGCAGCCGCTCCAGGTTCTGCTCGGCGATCTCGGCCGAGACGTCGGCGATCCGGACGGTGTGGCCGGCGAGGGCGAGGACCTGGGCGATCCCGCCGCCCATGTAGCCGGACCCGACGACGGCGATGTCGAGGGTGCTCATCGGATTGCTCCTTCGGTGCTGGTTGCTGCAGTCGGGGTCGCCGTCGCGTCGAGCTTCGTCGTCGCGAGGACGGATCGGATGTACTGCTGGTTGGTGGCGCAGACACCGAGGCTGTCCCCGCCGTACTGCTCGGTCATGACGATCCCGCGGAACCCGTCGGCGACGGCGTCGCGCAGGACCTGGCGGTAGTTGATGAGGCCCGTCTCCATGGTGCTCGGCGCACTCGTCGCCCAGCTGCCGTCGCCGGCCTCGTCACGCGTGTAGTTCTTCACGTGCAGGTAGTTCGTGTGCGGCATGGTCTTCGCGAAGAGCTCCCGCCAGTCCTCGACGGGACGGTGCAGGCGGATGAGGTTCGCGACGTCCGCGTTCAGCCCGACGTTGTCGAGCCCGATCTCCTCGACCAGGCGAACGGCGCTGTCGGCGGTGCCGAGGTACGTGTCCTCGTACAGCTCGAGCGCCATCGGCAGCCCGACGCTCGCAGCGTGTTCGCCGAGCTCCCGCAGTCGCTTGACCGCGGCCTTCCAGACCTCGGGGTCGTCCGGGTCCTTCGGGCCCGGCGCCGTCCAGAACCACAGCGCGCGCTTCTGGGCGTCCGTGAACGGCTGGTGCAGCCCGGTCGAGAAGACCTGCATGCCCCACTCGGCCGCCGCGTCGATGGTGCGGTGGGCGTAGGCGAGGTTCTCCTCCTCGTGCCCGGGCTGGATGACGCTCTTGCGCTGCAGGTGCACCGACGGGATGCCGATGCCGTGCGCCTTCGCGACGGCGAACAGCTCGTCGCGGCGCGAGGGTTCGAGGTCTGCGGGCCGGATGTGGCTGTCGGCGAGTTCGGCGAGCGAGAAGCCGACGGCCTCGATCTGCCCGAACACCTCGTCCCACACCTCGGCGGGGGCGTCGTGGAAGGCCGTCCCGTCACGGGTGACCTGCGCGAACCCGTGCAGGCACGCGGCGATCGGCCAGGTCCCCGACGTCCAGGTGGTGGGGTCCCAATCCTGGTCGACCCAGTCCTGTGGAGTGGTCACGGAATGCTCCCTTGCATGTCGTGGTGGTTCAGCGGTGAACCTCTTTCCTATAGGAAAGATACTCGCACGCCGCCGGAACGCAACCCCTCCGCCTCAGCTCGTGTGGGACGCGTCCGCGCGCGAACGCAACCGGACGGCGTCGATGTGGAGCCGCATCGCAGCGACGGCCGACGTCGGGTCCGCAGCCAGCGCCTCCAGGATGGCCCGGTGCTCCTGGACCGCACGATCCGTGTCGTCCCCGCCACCCTCGACGATCTGCCGCATGCGGTGCACGCGCGTCGTGATGATCTCGGACATCTCCTCGAGGAACGGGTTCCGTGTCGCGTCGAAGATCAGCTGGTGGAACTGCCAGTCGCTGCGGAAGAAGCGGGCCATCAGTTCTTCCGGAGCGTGCGCAGCACCGACGGACGCGACCTCGGCGGCCACCGCAGCCTGCTCGTCGAGCGCTGCCGCCAGTCGCTCGCGCAGGCCGTCGACGTCGCCGCGGGCCGCGAGCTCGACGGCGCCGCTCTCGACGATCAGCCGGGCGTCGAACAGGGCCTCGAGCTGGTCGCCGGCCAGGGGCGGGGAGACCCGGTACCCCTTGTTCGCTTCACGGGTGACGAGGCCGGTGCGTTCGAGCTGCACCAGGGCTTCGCGCACCGGGGTCGGGGACACCCCGAGGGAGCGGGCCAGTCCGTCGATCGACAGCCGCATGCCCGGTTCGACGTCGTGGCCCATCAGGACCTCGAGCACCCGGTCGTAGACGCGGTCGCGCAGGCCGAGCTGCGTGATGCGCTCCGTCCCGAAGCCGGGCATGGTCGTGGACATGGGTCGATCCTAGAGAATCCACGACTCGGGCTCGGTGGGAGGCCCCCGGCCCACGCTGCACCATCACGGCCGTCACCCGCTTTGACGTCGCCTCGACCACGCGCTCATGTCGCCCATGGGCCTGCTCGAATGCCGCTCCTAGCGCGCCGATATGGCGCCCTTATGTCAGATTACGGCTGCCGGTTGGATGCGATCGTTCCACTTCACCCCCTCTCTGGTCGAGGCGGCTTGCGGAGGCCGCTCGAGCGCGTAGCGCCTGACGCCCCTCACTGGGAATCTTCGCCGGACACGTATACCGGAATGCCCTGTTCAAGTAGGACACTGCCGAGTTGTGGTGGTTGTCGGAGCCGGAACGTGCAGCGGTGGAGGACCGCTCAACGGACAGCACCAAGAGGACTAGGGGTACGGCGCTTGATGTGCTAGATAGTGTGTTCGGTCCATTCCACCTCGGTGCGGGTGGTGGTTTCGGCGGACGTTTCGTAGCCCGGAGGATGCTGCCGGCTGGGTCGGGCAACTCCTCACTCGGATCGATGAAGAGGTGTTCACCGACGGCTTGGGACGGGGACGCATCCGGGAAGATCGCGGCGGCGAGAGCTACGTCGTCGTCGCGAACTACGGATGGCATCAGACCGAAACCGCAGAACACGCACGCCTCACCGCCGGCGACGACCGAGCGCCATCAGATCTCGTTCGGTGGCGGCTGACCACCGAGATGTGCCACGTCTAACGCTCCTCGCCATTGTTCATGTCGATCGACGCCAACGCAGCTTCTTCAATTAGACGGTGGAATGTCCCCAAAATTGCTACCATCTGAATCCGAGGGTCCAGACGAACTATGGCGTTGAGTCACCACGAAGAAAATCAGCCAAGCCGTAAAGGAAACAAGGATGGCACCGGAGGCTGCTAACCAGAGAGGCAAGCCGACGTAGCCGCCAATCACCGCAAGGACCAACCCACCGAAACCAAATAATGAGGCTGCACCCGACTGCGATCGTTGTGACTGCATGTCCACTTCCCTACCTCCGACGCTTAACGTACGCGATTGCAACGCTAGCTAATCTCCAAAGAGAGAAAATCACTACGACAAAGCCGACCATCCATATTGGTAAGCCAGCGCTTCCAATATGACTCCCTCCTGGAACGACAATCGATATAATACCAAGCGTTAGCGCTCCAGCCCCCAAGATTAAAGGTGGGACCAGACAGCCTCTGAAATTAAATAACTGCCGGAGCGCCAGTCTAGTTAGAAGAGACGAAGCCCCTCCCAACAAGGTAGGGGCTTCACTCACATGCCCTGCAACGCGATTCCTGAGAATACGCTTATGACTCCTAGTAACCCACCCAAAGCACCAACAAGCATCATTGGCATCTTCTTTCGAAAAAGGATACCGGTGCGCCGGTAGTCGACCACAAAGGACACGACAGAAACACCCAGGAGGATTACCCCAAGAGCCCATCCTGCAATTACTATTGCCATAACGGAAGGCATAGCCTACTTTTTACTACGCGCCTTTGTTATGAAATAGCCAATAATCCCAATCACTACAATCACGATTATTGCCATAGCAATGGGATTGACGCCATCTCCGCTATACATATCAACCTTCCCAAGTCTCAGCCAGCAATTTGAACACTGCCACCGTACTCCGCTGCACAGAAGCCTGTTGAGTAACTCGATCCAAACGACGCGGAGACATCTCCACTCTCAGAGACACTAGCGCTTCCGATCCCCAGGGAGCATGAAGCGCTGGCTCCATGCCCGGTGCCGACGTCACCGCTGGTTGCCCCACCTGAAGCTGAGACACCGGGAGAGCCGACGCCGAACCCGCCGGTTAGAGCGACGTTACCCTGCGGGTCAAACTCCACGCCCAACGATAGGCAGGCGTAATAGCAACCCGTCACTCCCCCTGTGAATGCAAATCGGCCTGACGGATCGATCGAGTTGATCGGATCATCGCCTGCGTATGCGTAACGATTCGCGTTGCTCGGGCTGAGGGGTGCGTCGAGGGTGTCGCGTTCGATCCAGGCGCCGGTGGTGGCGGACTGCCACCGGTAACCGAACTTGGTGAGTCCGGTGTCGGTGTTGCTGGCGCGGATGCCGGCCTTGTACCCGTAGGGGTTCTGCTGCCACTGCGCGCTGCTGTCGCCGTCGGCGGCGACCTGCTCCTTGCCGTATGCGTCGTACGTCACCTTGTACGCGACAGTCCCAGTGTCCTTGAGGGATGCAACCGGGTTCCCGATCCCGTCGAGGACGTACATGCTCGTCGTACCGTCCGTGGTCCGCAAGTCCAGCGGCTGACCGGTAGTCGGGTCACTGATCACCGCGGCCGTACCGGTGCCGACGAGCTCGCGGCTGCTGATCACGGGGACACCGTTCGAGTCAGATGTGCCATAGGTATAGCCGTACTCCGCTCCCCCTTCAGTCGCCTGGTGAAGCAGCTTGTTCATGTCCGCACCGGCGTACTCGTACGTGGTCTTCTTGCCGTCCTTCGTCGAGGACGTCATCTGCTGCGCACCGTTGTACGTGTACGTCGCACCGGGCGAAGCAGTCATGTTGCCGGTCTTGTCATACGCGTACCCGGTGGTGGTGATCTGGCCGAGCGCGTTGTAGCTCAGCTGCTGGTCACTGACCGTCGCCTCCGTCGTGGCGTTGGTTGCGGTGACGCGGGTGCGGTTGCCGGCCTTGTCGTAGGTGAAGGCCCAGTTGGTGGGGGTGTCGCCGCCGGACTGGGTGATCTTCGTCAGTCGGCCGGAGGTGTACTCGTACTTCGTGGCTTGCCCGGAACCGTCGCGGATCCACTGCAGCTTGCTGCGGTCCTTGGACTTGTCGCTGTCGTCGCAGGTGCCGTCAGAGGGTGCCTCGAACTGGTAGCAGTACTTCGTGTTCACCTCGAGCGTGGTGTCCTTACCGGTCCACGCCTTGATGTGGGTGATCTTGCCGGAGGAGTCGTACTCAACCCATTGGTGCCCCGTCCACGACGCCGGTTCCACACCGGGGGTCGCGTTGCTGGGAGCGCCGAGCCATGTATTGGTGCGTCGGCCGTGGTCGTCGACCTTGTAGATCTGCTTCGCCGTGCCCGCAGTGGTCGGGTACGTCGTCGCGGTGAGCACGTTCGACGGGTCGTACTCGTGGGTCACCTGCCCCTGCGCGTCCGTCACCGTGACGGTGTTGCCCGCGAGGTCGTAAGCGTAGGAGACCGTTCCGCCACCGGCGGTGTTCACCGTGGAGGTGAGGCGGTTCCGCTGGTCGTACGTGTTGGTGATGGTGCCGGTTGCGGAAGTCTCGGAGAGGAGGTTGCCGTTGCCGTCGTACGACCTGGTCACCGTTGCGGTGCCGTCACTGAAGGCAATCGAAGTGGTCCGGTCGTCGTTGTCGTACCCGTAGGTGGTCGTGTTGCCGCGCCCGTCGGTCTGGGTCCGGACACGTCCGAACGCGTCGTACGTGTACTCCTTCGCGCCGACGATGTCAGTGTTGCTCGAGGGGTTGTTCGGTGCGGTGACCTTCTTGAGCTGCTTGTTCTCGTACTCGTACTTCGTAGGGTTACCGCCATTGCCGGGTGCCGTCGCGGTCTTCACGGTTCCGTCGGAGTTGTACTCAAGCTCCGCCTTCGCCGCATCCGCACCCGAACCGGTGCTGGTCGAGGTCTGATTGCCGACACCGCTGTACTCATACGACGTGCTGTCGCCAGCGGAATCGGTAGTCGAGGACGGAAGGTACTTGTTGGCAGCCCCCGGCGCGTCATAGGTCGCCGACGACGACGAACCGGAGCTGCTCGTGCTCTTCGTCAGCGACTGGCTCTCGTTCTTGCCGTACTCGTTCGTCGACTCCGACTGCGCAGAGTCTCCCGTGCCGTCTTCCTTACCGACGGTTGCAGTGGTGACTCCGTTGTTCGCCGAGTTGTACTCGCGGCCCCGCTCCCGGTCCGCCGGATCAACGGCCTTCTTCACCAGGTCGGTTTCGTAGAGCGTGTACGTGGTGTGCTTGGCGTCCGCAATCGCTGCCGACTGATCAGAGCGCGGGTCTGCAACCAGTGTCGTGTTGTCGTCCTTGAAGGAGAACCGTGTCACGGCGGTGCCCGGGGAACCGGCTGTGGTGTTGCGCTGCTCGACCTTGGTGATCCGGTCGGACGAGTCGTACGTGAACATCGTCACGCCACCCTCGGGTGCGGTGATCGAGGTGAGGTCGCCGTTGGTGTATCCGAACGTGGTCTGCTTGCCGGTGGCGTCCGTGTAGGTGGCGATGTCGCCGGTGCTGTTCTTCGCCCATGAAACCGACCGGGCACTCGACCCGGAGCCCTGCGTGAAGGTCTGCGTTCGGTTCGCGTACGACGACGTCGCGGTCTTCTGCGCCGCCGTGCCAGCGGTGGAGACGAGGCTGGTCAGCTTGTAGCGGTCATCGGTGTCGAACGTGAAGTCGACGATGTTGCCATTACGGTCCTTCACCTTGGTGGGCTGCCCCGCAAGGTTGAACACCGTGGCCTGGTTCGTCGTCCAACCCTTCAGCTGGTACTGCGAGCTCTCCCCCGCCGGCGTCACCCGGGTCAGGGTCTGCTGCAAACCGGCCGGGCTGATGAACGCACCCTGCGCCCCCGACGGCCGGAACTGCCACGCTGTCCCCACGGCGTCGGTGTAGATGACACCGTCGGCGTTCGCGGTGAGATCCCCCGCCCCGGCGAGGCTGTACTGCCACCGGTTCGCATCCATCGTGTTGACGTCCCCGACCGTGGTGCTGCGCGAGTTGTACGCGACGCCGATCGGCGTCGAGCTCGTCGCCCCAGGCAATGACATAGCCGACGTGGTGACCAGCAGGTTGCCGGTTCCAACGTCGACGGAAGCGTTGGTCTGGTCCGTGATCGGGAACGGCAACGTCGTCGCCGAGGTCCGCTGACCGGTCCGGTTCGTGTTGCCCGGGCCACCAGGGAGCGAGTTGTACGCGCCCTGCAGGTCGACGAGGTAGTTCATCGCCGCCGTGCCCATGTTCTTGATGCGGATCTTCCCGTTCGCACCGACCGGAGCGACCACCGTGTTCGTCATCTTGGACGTCGCGTCGCTGCTGATCGCAGACGACTCCGGCTCCGCCGCACCGTCGGCCCACATCTTCGCGTACGAGTCAGCACCGCTGTCGTTGACCGCGGTGAACGTGACGGCCACCGCGGACAGGCCGCCCTCGACCGTGGGAGCGCCCTGGACGCCGCCGACCTGGATCGTGAACGATGCGCCCGAGGCGATGCTCGAGCCGTTGCGGGTATCGATGAGGCGACCGTTCAGCGGGGTGAACCCACCGCCCGGGTTCGACTTGAGGAAGTAGCCCTGGATGTCGACGACGAGGTCGATCTTCCCGCCCTCCGCGGCAGTGTCGATGCTGAACCTGCCGTCAGCACTCAACGCGACCTGCGCGTTCATCGCGGTCGTCTGGCCCTCGTTCGAGTTGTAGTTGAGGACACCCGTGCTGCGGGTCTCACCGGTCGGGGTGGGACGGACGTAGCCGGCCTTGGCCTCACGGTTGATCACGATGATGTTCACCGCGACCGCCGCAGCACCCGCCGGGATACCGTTCGAGCCGGTCGCCTGGATGGTGCGCTGCGAACCAGCAGGGATCAGCCCCGGCGCGGCACCGATGCCGCCACGCGAGTCCAGGACACGGGAGGGAGACATCGCCACGAACCCACCGGCGGAGACACCGTTCTTCGTCGAGGTGTAGTACCCGGTGACGTCGATGATGACCTTCGACTGCGCCGTCTCGGTCCGCACCTGGATCGTGCCGTCATCCGCGACCGCGAGCAGACCCGTGTTCGACGTGTTCCCGCCGACACCGGAGTTGTAGATCATCATCAGCGTCGTCGTGTCGGCATCGTCGGCGCGCATCTGCAGCTGCCCCGACCCCGACGGGTCAGCGATCGTGACCATCATCGTCACCGCGCCGATCCCCGACGACGGCAGTCCGGCGACTCCGGCGACCTTGACGGTGCGGAACACGCCCTTCTCCGTCGCACCACCCAACACGCGGGCGTTGGAGGGCATCGGCACGTACTGCCCGCCCGTCCCGGTCACCGCCGCCTGCGCTGGCGTCGGCTGTGACACCACCACCAGCAACGAACCCAGCAGCGCGACCAACGTCACCACCGCCAGCATCACTCCACGAACACGACCAGACAACGACGCAGCGAACACGCGGTAAAACCCCTCATGGCCACACCAGCTCAGCAGTCCCCATGACGGCGCTGTGCAACCAATCAGAACGGTACGGAGCATCCCTCACGCTCGCTCCCCCAGATAGGGGGGTCGAAAGTTGCAGGACGAAACCGATGCGGTCCTGCACCCCACCCCCCTGCGGAGCAGGACGGTAGCGTGCCGCCATCACTGGGGGGACACCGGACTCGACGACGAGCAGATCGCGTTCGTGCAGCAGACGCTCCCCGATGCCGTCGTCGTGGCCGATGACTCCTGGGGGCTCCTCGACACGAGGGTCCTGCACGTCCGCGCTGGCGACGACGGCTTCACCGTGAAGGCCTCCGGCCCGACCAACACCCACTTCCCCCGCGAGCTCGAAGCACACCGCACCGCCACCGCCGCACTCCGAGCCAGCGGGGACACCGGTGCCCTCGTCGCCGCGAACAAGGAGCACCGCGTCCTCGTGCTCGAACGCGTCCCCGGGCACCTCGCCCTCGGGACCCCGGACGAGCACGACACCGACGTCCACCGTCAGGCCGGAGCACTGCTCCGACGGCTGCACGACCAGGACACCCGCCACGACCCGACGTTCCTGCAGCACGAGCAGGCGAAGGCACTGGCCGCGCTCGACGCCCCGCACCGGATCCCCGACGACGTGGTCGCCCGCGCGCGAGCAGCACTGCGCGCACTCCCGACCGACCACACGACGCAGTCCCTCGTCCCGACCCACGGCGACTTCCACCCGCGCAACTGGATCGTGGACGACGGACGGCTCCGCGTCATCGACTTCGGCCGGTTCGGCTGGCGCCCGGCGTCCTTCGACCTCACCCGCCTCGCGGTGCTCCACTGGCAGCACGATCCCGCCCTCGGAGCGGCGTTCTTCGACGGGTACGGCGACGACCCGCGCACTGCGGACGCGTGGCGCTGGCTGCAACTCCGCGAAGCAGTGGGCACCGCGACCTGGGCCTACGCGGTCGGCGACGAGGGCTTCGAGGCCCAGGGCCACGACATGCTCCGCCGCGCCCTCGCGGCCTTCTGACGGTCAGGCCCGGACGCCGCTCACGGCACCCGCACGAACCGCGGCGCCCCACGGTCCCGCAACCGGAACCCCAGGTGCTGGTACAGCCCGATCGCCCCGGTGTTCCCGGCGGCCGCGTGCATCAGCGGGGTCTCCCCACGCTCCCGTATCCCGTGCGCGACGGCGAGCACGAGCCGCCGACCGAACCCCTGCCCCCGGTACGCCTCGTCCGTGCACACCGCGCTGATCTCGGCCCACCCCGGCGGGTGCAGGCGCTCCCCCGCCATCGCGACGAGCCGTCCGTCCCGCCGGATGCCCAGGTACGTGCCGAGCTCGATCGTCCGCGGCAGGAACGGCCCCGGCTTCGTCCGCTCCACCAGGGCGGTCATCTCCGGCACGTCGTCGGGCGTCAGCACGACGGCTTCGGGATCCGGCGCACCCTCGATCGCCTCGCCGGTCAGCTGCACGCCGCCGGCACCCTCGACGAGCTCCCACCCCTCGGGCAGGACGGCAGCCGCACCGACGCCGAGCATCCCTCCCGACCCGAGCAGCGACCGGACGTCCTCCCAGTCCTGCGCGGTGGGTCGCTCGGGGATGCCCGTCCACACCGACACGTCGGTCTGGTAGCGGACGACGTCGCCGCGCCGCTCGGCGAACCGCGCGTGGTGGCTGTTCAGCGCGGCCATGGCGGGTGCGTCGAGCATGCGTGTCGGGGTGCCGTCGTCGGCGATGGTCAGGTCGAGCGTCCGGAGTGCCTCGCCGCGGGAGTCTCCGCCGCGGAACCCGAGGTCCTCGATCCGCCGTCGATCGCCGTCCGCCCACCCGGCGGTGTCCGCGACGACACCGGAGGCGTAGTGGTTCGCGGCACGGTGGACGACCAGCTCGACGTCCGCTGCCGAGGCCACGAGGACCTCTCCGGGTCGGGGCAGCGCGGTCGAGGTCGGCGCAGTCGTCGTCATCCCACCATTCTCCGCCTGCGGCGAGCGCCGCCGGCGCATCGTTGCACCCGGTGACGCCGTGCCGCGGCTCGCACGGTGCGAGGGGGCCCACGGCCCGTGCGAGGTTCCGTACTCGGTGCGGGGGCACGTGCGCCGCACGGAGGACGGAACCTCGCACCAGACCGAGCGCCCCGCCCCGCCTCACCCCAGCCGCGCCGCCACGAACTCCACCATCCGCCGCACGAGCAGCGCCTGCGACGCCGCCCGCCGGTACTCGTGCCCCTCGCCCTCGAGCTCCAGGTACTCCACGTCGTGCGACCGCTCCCGCAGCGCCGCGACCACCTGGTGCGCCTCACCGATCGGCACGTTCGTGTCGAGCTCCCCGTGCACGACGAGCAGCGGCGCCGTGACGTCGTCGATCGCGCGCATCGGCGACAGTGCTGCGAGCAGGGCCTCGTCCTCGACGGGGTGGCCGTACTTCGTCGCGGCAGCAGCCGCGATCCACGGTTCGGTGTCCCGGTAGAAGGTCGCGAAGTCGCTCATCCCGCACACCGCGACCCCGGCCGCGAACACCTCGGGCGTGAACGCCAACGACGCGAGGGTCGCGTACCCGCCGTAGGAGCGCCCCTCGACGGCGAGGCGGGAGCGATCGGCGTACCCGTTGGTCACCAGGAACCGCGCGCAGTCGACGACGTCGGCGAGCGCGTTCCACCGCAGCGCCAGGTCGTCGGCGTGTACGAACTCGTGGCCGTACCCGCTGGAGCCACGGATGTTCGGCGCGAACACGGTCACCCCGGCGGCGGCGAGCGCCTGGTGCTGCGGCGAGAACGTGGGTCGCTCCTGCGACTCCGGTCCGCCGTGCAGGTGGACGAGCGCTGCGCGGCCGGGAGGCACGGCACCAGCACCAGGGTCGGCTCCCGCCACCGACGCGGTCGGCTCCACGGCCCGGTACAGCCACCCGGTCAGCTCCAGCCCGTCACGGGCGGCGAACCGTTCGAGCGTCGGCTCGACCAGCTGCACGTCGGGCAGCACCGGCACGTCGGTGACCCGGCTCCAGGTCAGCGCGTTCGTGTCGAGCCGCCACAGTTCGCGCGGCCGGGTCGGTCCCTCGACGGCGAGCAGCACGCTCCGGCCGTCACGGCTGAGCACGGGGTCGGTGACGACGTACCCGGGCAGGTCCGGCACGGGGGTGCGCGAGGCGTCGTGCGTGTTGATGAGGTCGAGTTCGCTGCGACCGTCGACGTTCCAGACGAGCAGCAGCGTGCGGCCGGCGTCGTCGGCGTCCAGGTACTCGAGCTCGGCGTCGTCGCGCTCGACGATCCGCCGGGGTGTGCCGCGCCAGCCGTGCGGGCCGACCGGCTGCGCGACGAGGCCGCGGCGGGGCAGTCCGGCCTCGGTGGCGACGTAGGCGACGAGCGGACTGGTCTCGCTCGCGGGCGAGGGTCGCAGGAACGCGATCTCGGCGGACCCGTCGGGGTCGTCGGCGAACAGGGCGTGGCTCTCGTCGGTCAGCCGGTCGACGACCACGACGAACTCCTGGCCGCGCTGGCCGTCGCTCAGCACGACGAGCCGTTCCTCCACCGACAGGTCCAGGATGTGGATGAGCTCCCCCACGGCCAGGTCGTCGCGATCACCGGTGACCGGGTCGACCAGGTACGCACGGGCCGGCTGCTCGGGCTCGGTCGAGGGCAGGGTGATGACGACCCGGTGTCCGCTGCGGCTCCACGGTCCGAGTTCGGCGTGCTGGTACCGCGAGCCGGCGATCTGCGCGGCGTCGGAGCCGTCCGGCCGCACCACCCAGACCTGTTGCTTCACGCCGCCGTCGGTCGCGATGGCGACGGCGAGCCACTCCCCGTCGGACGACCACGACACCCGGATCACGGGGTCGTCGGAGAGCGCGATCCGCACCGGTTCCGGCAGCTCGCCGTCGACGACGACGTCCTGCACGAAGACCTCGGGGGTGCCGTGCCGGTCGCTCACGAACGCCACCCGCCGGGCGTTCCGGGTCATGGTCGGTCCCCACGACCCCCAGGCGGCGGTGAGCCGCGCACCCAGGTCGGCCGCGGCCCTGGTGGTGACCGACGGCTCGACGGTGGCCGACGACGCGACGCCCTGCGTGCCTCCAGTCCGGACGGAACCCACGGTCACCGCACCCCCTGCTGCTGCAGCCACATCTCGATCAGGCCGAGCTGCCAGAGCGCGTTCGCGCCGATCGCGGTCCTGGTGCTGTTCGGGTCCTGCAGCATCCGCTCGACGGTGGCGGGGTCGAAGAGCCCGCGCTCCCGCGCCTCGGGTGCGTGCAGCGCGTCGCGGACGCGCTCCAGGTACGGGCCCTCGAGCTGCCGGATGGCGGGGACCGGGAACGAGCCCTTGCTGCGGTCGATCACGGCGTCGGGCACGATCCCGCGCGAGGCGCGCTTCATCACGCCCTTGCCGCCGTCGGTGAGCTTCATCGACGGCGGGATCGCGGCGGCGAGCTCGACGAACTCGTGGTCCAGGAACGGCACGCGGGCCTCGAGCCCCCACGCCATCGTCATGTTGTCGACGCGCTTCACCGGGTCGTCGACGAGCATGATCGTGGTGTCGCTGCGGAGCGCGGCATCCACGCTCGTCTCCGCGCCCGGCCGTGCGAACTGGCGGTCCACGAAGGCCGACGGGGTGTCGTCGTCGCTCTTCCACCGCTCCCCGAGCAGGCCCTGCAGCGCCGGCCAGCGGCGGTCCATGAACACGGAGCGGTACGCCTCGGCGGCCTGGTCGCGGGGCACGTCGGCGAGGGGCGGGTACCAGTCGTACCCGGCGAGCACCTCGTCGGCGCCCTGGCCGGACTGCACCACCTTGACGTGCTGCGAGACCTCCTGCGACAGCAGGTAGAAGGCGACGCAGTCGTGGCTGACCATCGGCTCGCTCATCGCGGCGACCGCACCGTCGATGCCGTCGAGCAGGCGCGACGAGGGGATGTGGATGCGGTGGTGGTCGGTGCCGAAGTGCTTCGCCACCTGGTCGGAGTACTCGAACTCGTCGCCGGACTCACCGCCCGCCGCCTCGAACCCGATGCTGAACGTGGCGAGGTCCTGCTGCCCGGCCTCGGCGAGCAGCCCGACCACGAGCGAGGAGTCGATCCCGCCGGAGAGCAGCACCCCGACGGGGACGTCGGCGACCATCCGGCGCTCGACGGCGGTGCGGAGCGAGCCGATGAACGCCTGCTCCCAGTCCCGCTCGGACCAGTCGGACTTGGCTGGGTCGCGCTCGAAGCGCGGCTCCCAGTAGACGGTGTCGTGTGTGGCGCCGTCGGGGTCGATCACGCGGACGGTCGCGGGCGGGAGCTTGCCGACGCCGGACAGGATCGTGCGGGGTGCGGGGACGATCGAGTGGAAGCTCATGTACGAGGCGAAGGCGACGGGGTCGATGGACGTGTCGACTTCCTTGGTGCCGGTGCCGCTCGCGCCGCCGTCCCCCGCCAGGATCGCGGGCAGGGAGCTCGCGAACCGGAGCCCGCCGGGTACGGGTGCGACGTAGAGCGGCTTGATGCCGAGCCGGTCCCGCGCCAGCACCAGCCGGCCGCTGCCGTGCTCCCAGATGGCGATGGCGAACATCCCGATCAGGTGGTCGACGAACGCGGTGCCCCACTCGGCGTACGCCAGGGCGATGACCTCGGTGTCCGACGTCGACGCGAACCGGTGCCCCTTGCCGTGCAGCTCGTCGCGGAGCTGCCGGTAGTTGTAGACCATCCCGTTGTAGGCGATCGTCAGCCCGGCCTCGGCCAGCACCATCGGCTGCGCGCCCGCGGTGGACAGGTCGACGATGGACAGCCGTCGGTGCCCGAGCGCGACCGGGCCGCGAGCCCACAGGCCGTCGCCGTCCGGGCCGCGGTGCGTCATGCAGCCGGTCATCCGGGCGACCGCCCCGACGTCCGGCGCTCGGCCGTCGAACCGGATCTCACCCGCGAGTCCACACATCAGCGCTCTCCCTCGGTGTCCGCCGGGGCGTTCCCGACGATCCACGTGTCCTTCGCGCCGCCGCCCTGCGACGAGTTGACGACCATGCTGCCCTCGGGCGCGACACGCGTCAGGGCGACGTCGGCCAGGTGCACGTCGTCCGGTCCGGTCCCCGTCGCGTAGACGAAGGCCCGCAGGTCCACGTGCCGCGGGTCGAGTCCGGCCGGTCCGATCGTCGGGTGCGAGGACAGCTGCACCACCTCCTGCCCCACCCACCCGGCGGGGTCGGCCGCGATCTCGCGCCGTCGCTCGGCCACCTCGGGGGCGCTCGCGCTCGGTCCGATCAGGACCCCGCGTCCGCCCTCACCGTCGACCGGCTTCGTGACGAGTTCCCCGACGCGGTCCAGGACCGACAGCCGTTCGACCTCGATGCTCGTGCGGTACGTCGGCACCGATGCCAGCAGGGGCTTCTCGTCCAGGTAGTACCAGATCAGGTCCGGCACGGTGACGTACATCGCCTTGTCGTCGACCAGCGCGTTGCCCGGCGCGTTCGCCAGGTAGACGCGGCCTGCCTCCGCCGCGTCGAGGATCCGCGCACCGAGGTCGGGAGCGTGCTCCGCCGTCAGCGCACTGACGTCGCGGTCGATCCGCAGGTACAGCCCGTCGAGCACGTCACCCGTCGTCGCGTCGACCACGCGTCCGTCACGGACGTCCAGGTCCGACCCGGACAGGAGGCGCAACCCGGCCCCGTCGGCCAGCCTGCGGTGCTCGAACCACGCGCCGGCGGCGGGGCCGTCGCTGACCAGCGCGATCACGGGATCGGTCGCGCCCGTCACCGCGGTGGTGTTCGCGCAGAGGGTCCGGTGCAGCCGGTCGATCACGCCGTGCGGGTCGCGCAGGTGCGCCGGGCGTGGGGCGTCCGGCACGACGTCGTCCATCAGCTCGCGCAGGGCGATGCCGTACGCGACGCCCGAGGGCGAGCGGACGTTGTCCTCGAGCACCCGCCAGCCGCCGAACTCGTTGCGCACCAGGTCGAACCCGAGCACCGGCGCACGGACGGCGGTCGCCGGCAGCCGGGTGGCATCCGGGTCCCAGCCCTTCGCGCCGACGAAGTGCTCCGCGTCCAGCACGCCGTCGGCCACGATCCGCCGGTCGCCGTACGCGTCACGCAGGAACAGCTCGATCGCGCGGGCACGCTGCCCCAGGCCACGCTCGAGCTGCGACCACTCGTACGCGCTGATCGTCCGGGGCACCAGGTCGCAGCCGAACGCCTGCGCACCGCCGTCCACCACGAAGCCGACGTGGTGCTCGCGGGTCCAGACGTCGCGGGCGGTGCAGCGCTCGATCGCGGTCTCGGCGTCCCAGCCGTCGAAGAACGCCGCCAGGTCACGGAACGCCGGACGAGGGCGCGCCCCCGGGCCGACGGCCTCGTCGCCGGCGCGGACGCGGTACCCGGGGATCGGGACCACCGGGTCCTCGTCGCGTCCGGACGGGAGCCCCGCGGTGTCCTCCACCACCAGGGCGACGACATCGTCCATCTCCCCGCGCTCGGCGTACGCGGTGCGCTGCCGGTCGGTGGAGTTGCCACGGGCCAGGGTCGCGTCGAGCAGCTCCGTCACCGTGCCCCAGTCGCCGAGCTCCTCGAGCTCCGGACGCAGCCGGGACACGAGCTGGCGCACCGCGACCTCGGCGGGCAGCCGTTCGGGGTGCTGTCCGAGGCCGACGAGTTCCCCGCTCAACCCGGAGCGGGCGGCCTGCCACATCGCTGCACGGTGCAGGGGTTCGCTGCGCGGGTGCCACTCGGCGCCCGACACGACCGACTTCTCCGCCTTGCGTACGGCAGCGCGGAAGAGTCCGGCGATGAGCACGGCGTCGTCCACCACCGGGGTCGCGTCGCAGACCCGCAGCTCGAGCGTCGGAGCGTGCGACGACGGCCGCACGTCGAAGTAGGCCATCTTCTTGTCGGCGATCACGCCCGAGGCGATCAGGTCGTCGAGCACCCGGTCGTACTCGGCAGCGTCCTCCACCGGCCCGAAGCTGCCGGCCGACGGCCACCGCTGCCAGATGATGCTCCGGAACGAGGCGTACCCGGTGTCCTGCCCGTTCCAGAACGGACTCGACGCGCTCAGGGCGAGCAGCACCGGGAGCACCGGCGCCACCCGCTGGGCGATCAGCACCGCCAGGTCGCGGTCGCTCACCCCGACGTGCACCTGCAGGCCGCAGATGAGCTGTTCGTCGACGAGCATCCGGTACTGCTCCTGCATCCGGCCGTACCGACCGCCGGAGCTCAGCTCGAAGTCGGCGTACTCCGACCTCGGCGCGGTGCCGACGGCCGCGATGGTGACGCCGGCCGGGGCGATCGCGGCGCTGAGCTCACTGCGCAGGTCGACGATCACCCGCCGCAGGTCGTCGAGGGTCCGCACCACCGGGGTGTTCGTCTCGATCGTCGTGCGCTGCAGCTCGGCGCCGAAACGGTCGGTGGGCAGTTTGGGCAGAAGGCGCGGGGCCTTCGCGGAAAGTCGGCCGGACTCGAGGTCGATGAGGTGCAGCTCTTCCTCGGCGCCGAGCGTCAGCTCTGCACTCATGGCTGGAACCTACGCGCGGCGGCTGTGGTGCGCACCGCGGCACACCGCCCGACTCGTGCCCGTAACACTCCCGTCCACCGGTCGTCACGAGCACTGAACTCCCGCCCGCACCGTGCGAGGCGCGCCGATCGCGCACCGGCTCGCGAAAGCCGCACCGTGCTGTGGACGCACCACCCGCAGTCTGGAGGCACGGCGCCAGCCCGCCACGCGCCTCCCGTCCGCACCGTGCGTACCTATTCACCCCGTGCGAGCTTCCAAGCACCGTGCCCGGTTACAAGCGCGCACCCGACGCCATGCCGGTGCCCGCCCGCGACCCCACTCCGGCCGGTGCCGTTCGTCATCGCGATCGGCCTGCTGATCATGCTCGTCGCGACCGTCAACCCCGTGCTGCAGGCCCGACGCCGGTCACTCGGCCCGCAGCTCGCCGACACTGCGTCCTGATCACCCGGCCTCGTCATCCCGTGCGAGGTTCCGTGCTCGGTGCGACGCGCGCGGGCTCGCACCGAGGACGGAACCTCGCACCAGAGCGCCGGCGCGCGGAGCCCTACCCCCGCGTGCGCGCCAACCGCCGGTTGAGCGCCCCGTTCAGCAGCGCGACGAGCAGCCCCACCGCGAACACGAGCGTCCCGAAGCACAGCACCTGCGGCGGCATCCCGGCCTTCGCGGCTCCGTACACGAACAGCGGGAAGGTGACCGCGGGCCCGGCGACGAACGAGGTGATCACGTAGTCGTCGATCGACATGGCGAGCGCCAGCAACCCGGCGGCGAGCATGCCCGGCGCCAGCAGCGGCAGGGTGACGAGCCGGAAGGCCTGGAACGGTGTCGCCCCGAGGTCACCCGCGGCCTCCTCGAGCGCCCGCGAGGTCCCCGCGATCCGGGCCCGCAGCACGACCACCACGTAGGCGACGTCGAACGCCACGTGCGTGATGAGCACGGTCAGGAACCCGGTGCCGAGCCCCACCGACAGGAAGAACGAGAGCGACGCGGAACCGACGACGATCGACGGCGCAGCGATGTCGGCGAACACGACGGTGTTCACGACACCGCGACCCGGGAACCGGTACCGCTCCAGCGCCAGCGCGAGGGGCAGCCCGATCGCGACGGAGATGATCGCGGCGAGGAACGCGACGAGCACCGAGGTGACGAACGCCGCCCCGAGCCCGGACACGTTCACCAGGTTCGCGTACCAGTAGGTCGTGAAACCGTTCCAGGCGAACGACAGCCGGTTGGTGGGGGCGTCGTTGAACGAGTACACGATCATGTAGACGATCGGCACCAGGGTGATCGCGATCGTCACCCAGTACACGATGGCGAGCCAGGGCCCACGACGGTTCACGCCGTGACGACGCGGACGGCCGGCGACGGAACCGGTCACGGGCGAGGCCGGAGCGGCGGCGGATCGGGACGGTGCGACGGCGGTCATACGAGGTCCTCGAGGTCGTCGGTGCCGGAGACGCGGGCGTAGATGAACAGGATGATGCCGAGCACGACCATGAGCACGGTCGACAGGGCTGCGGCGACGTTGTACTGCTGGTTGCCGGAGTAGGCGTCCTGGATCGCCTGACCGATCGTGTACGTGTTCGTGCCGCCGAGCAGGGCCGAGTTCACCGGGTCGCCGACGCTGTCGATGAAGACGAGCAACACCCCGGCGAAGATGCCCGAGCGGGACAGCGGCAGCGTGGTGTGCCAGAACGCCCGGAACTTGCCGGCGTACAGGTCGTTCGCGGCCTCGCCGAGTCGTGGGTCGATGCGCTCGAGGGCGGCGTAGATCGGCAGCACCATGAAGGCCAGGTCGTTGTAGGCGTCACCGAAGATCACCGCGCCCCCGGTGCCGAGGATGTGGAAGTCCTTGCCGGCCAGCCCGAGCGCCTGCAGCGTCGTGACGACCGGCCCCTGCGACGCGAGCACGAACGCCCACATGTCGGTCCGGATGATGAACGACACCAGGAAGCTGATGAACACCAGCATGAGCAGCGGGTTCTTCCACCGCGGCGACACCCGGAACGCGATGAAGTACGCCACCGGGTACCCGACGACGATGCAGGCGATCGTGGCGGCGGCGCCGTACCAGAGCGACCGGAGCAGGAACGTCAGGTAGGGCACCTGCGGGTCGACGAACAGCGAGCCGTAGATCCCGAAGTTCCAGGTGAACGTGTAGCCGTCGTCCGGGTTGCCGGTCATGAGCGAGACGATCAGCCCGGACACCAGCGGGATGACGAAGAACACGCAGAGGTACGCGGTGCCGACGAGCGCCAGGAAGAACGGTGTGCTCCGACGGCGTCCCCGCCGCACCGGCGCGGAACCGGAAGGACCGGCGGAACCACCGGGACCACCGGGACCGAGCCCCGGTGCCACTCCGACCGCGCTCACGACTGCACCACCGCGTTGAAGATGCCGTTCCACTCCGAGTACTCGTCGTAGTTCTCGAACACCCGGAACTCGTGCGACTGCTCCAGCACGTCGGCAGAGGGGAACACGAGCGGGCTGTCCGCCACGGTGGCGTCGTCGAGTTCGTCCCGCACGTAGTCCTCGGCAGCGGGCACCGGGCAGACGTAGTTGACCCAGTCCTCGACGATCCCGGCGATCTTCGGCGTGTAGTAGAAGTTCATCCACTCGAGCGCCGACACCGGGTTCTCGGCCTGCCGTGGGATGAGCATGTTGTCGTGCCAGGTCATCTGCCCCTCTTCCGGCGTGACGAACTCCAGGTCGGGGAACCCGGACTGCTGCGCCTGGAACACGTCGCCCGACCACGCCTGGGTGATCCAGGTGTCGCCGTTCTCCAACCGGTTGATGTAGCTCTGGTCGTAGAAGCCGGTGACGCTCGGCCGCAGTTCGCGCAGCCAGGCCTGGGCCTTCCGCCAGTCGGCGGGCGCCGAGGTCTCCGGGTCGATGCCGAGCGCGAGCAGTCCGAGCGACCCGAGTTCGGTGTTGTCGCTCATCAGCCCGATGCGGCCCTTGAACGCCGGGTCCTGCAGGTCCTTGAGCGAGGTGATCTTCCGCCCGGTGTACTTCGGGTTATAGGCGAGCCCGGTGAACCCGGTCTGCCACACGACGGAGTGCTTGTTGCCCGGGTCGTAGATGGGGTCCTTCACGGAATCCGAGGCGTTCGCGGCGAAGTTCGGCAACCGCGAGTGGTCGAGCTCGCACACGAACCCGTTCTTGATCATCTGGGTCAGCTCGAACCCGTTCGTCATGACGACGAGGTCGTAGCCGGTCGCACCGTGCGCCCGCAGGATCGGTGAGACGGTCGCGTAGAAGGTCGCGTTGTCCTGGATCACCGCCTGGTAGTCGACCGCGATGCCGGTCTCTTTCTTGAACAGCGCCAGGGACTCGGACTTGCCGTGGTCGGAGTCGATGTACAGCGGCCAGTTCGCGAAGTTCAGGGTGCCGGTCGCCTTCGCGTCCTTCCAGAACGCCGCCCAGTCGACGGTGTCCTCGGCGCCGGCGGCGGCGGAGCCCTTGATGCTGCACCCGGTGAGCAGGGCGGCCAGCGCGGCGGCCCCGCCGCCGGCCAGCAGGCCGCGTCGGCTGACGCGGGCCGACGTCAGCCCGCGCAGCAGGTCCGGACCGGGCACCGCGCCGGTCACGCGAGAGATCCTGCCGTGGCGGGGACGGCCTGGAGGCCCGGGTCGTCCTGGGTGGTGACGGTCGCGTCGGACGCGGGGTGCGCCTCCAGACCGAAACCGTGGTCGACGCCCCACGTGAGCCAGACCTCGGTACCGGTCGCGATCCGCGGCCCGCCCTTCGAGTTCTGCGCGAACACCGAGACGCGACCGGCGCCCGGCACGTCGACCAGGTACTGGGTGCTGACGCCGGAGAACGAGACGTCCACGACGCGACCGGGGCCGAGGATGTTCCGTCCGGCCTCGGGGGTCGGTTCGGCGGTGCGGATCTTGAGCTTCTCGGGCCGGACGCCGACGACGACGCGACCGGTGGTGGCGACGGCTCGGTCGGCCGGCACCGCGATGGAGCCGGCCGCGGTGGCGACGACGAGCAGGCCTGCGTCGGTGCCGCGGACCTCGCCCTCGAGCAGGTTCGACTGGCCGAGGAAGTTCGCGACGAACGCGGTGCGCGGCAGCTCGTACAGGTCCTGCGGGCTGCCCATCTGCTCGATCCGGCCGCCGTTCATGACGGCGACCGTGTCGGCCATCGTCATCGCCTCTTCCTGGTCGTGGGTGACGTGCAGGAACGTGAGCCCGACCTCGGCCTGGATCGTCTTCAACTCGAGCTGCATCTGGTGGCGGAGCTTCAGGTCGAGGGCGCCGAGGGGCTCGTCGAGCAGCAGCAGGGCCGGCCGGTTCACGATCGCGCGGGCCAGGGCGACGCGCTGCTGCATGCCACCGGAGAGCTGGGCGGGGCGCTTCGACGCCGACCCCTCGAGCTCGACGAGCCGGAGCGCTTCCTTCGCCTTCGTCATCGGGTCCGGGATCCGGCGCCGCTTCAGCCCGAACGCGACGTTGTCGAGCACGCTCATGTGCGGGAACAGCGCGTAGTTCTGGAACACCGTGTTGACGGGCCGCTGGTACGGCTTCGTCTCCGTGACGTCCTGGCCGCCGATGGTGATGGTGCCGCTCGTGGGTTCCTCGAGCCCGGCGACGAGCCGCAGGGTCGTCGTCTTGCCGCAGCCCGACGGGCCGAGCAACGCGAAGAACGAGCCGGCGGGCACCGTCAGGTCGAGGCTGTCCACCGCGGTGTGGCCGGGGAAGGACTTCGTGATCTGGTCGAGCCGGAGATCGGCTCCCGATTCGGCGAACGTTCCGGTCATTGCCATGGTGCCTCCAGGGGGTGGTCGGCCTCAGCCGATGTAGGACATGACGTGCTTGATGCGTGTGTAGTCGTCGAAGCCGTACTGGGACAGGTCCTTGCCGTAGCCGCTGTGCTTGAACCCGCCGTGCGGCATCTCGGCGACGATCGGGATGTGCGTGTTGATCCACACGCAGCCGAAGTCCAGGTCGCGGGCGAAGCGCATCGCCCGCGCGTGGTCGGTCGTCCACACCGAACTCGCCAGGCCGTACTCGACGCCGTTCGCCCACGTCAGGGCCTGCTGTTCCGTCGAGAACCGCTGCACGGTCTGCACCGGGCCGAAGATCTCCTGCTGCACGGCACGGTCGTCCTGACGCAGGCCGGCGACGATCGTGGCCTCGTGGAAGTACCCGCGGTCGCCCTGTCGAGCGCCGCCGAGTTCGATCGTCGCGTGGTCGGGCAGCGTGTCCAGGAACGACTGCACGTGCGCGAGCTGGTTCGCGTTGTTGACGGGGCCGAAGGAACCGTCCGTCCCGGTTCTCGCGTTGACGCGTGCCTCTGCTGCGAGCGCCGCCACGAACTCGTCGTGGATGCCGTCCTGCACGAGCAGCCGGGTGGCGGCGGTGCAGTCCTGTCCGGCGTTGAAGAACCCGGCGGCGACGATGCCGGCCACCGCCGAGGGGATGTCCGCGTCGTCGAACACGATCACGGGTGCCTTGCCGCCGAGCTCCAGGTGGGTGCGCTTGAGGTCACCGGCGGCGGCACGGGCGACTTCCATGCCGGCGCGGACGGACCCGGTGATGGACACGAGCTGCGGAGTGGGGTGGTCGATCATCGCGGCGCCGGTGGTGCGGTCCCCCACCACGACGTTCAGGACCCCCGGCGGCAGGAACTCGGCGGCGACCTCGGCGAGCAGCAGGGTCGACAGGGGCGTCGTGTCGCTCGGCTTGAGCACGGTGGTGTTCCCCGCGGCGAGCGCCGGCGCGAACTTCCACACCGCCATGTTGAGCGGGTAGTTCCACGGGGTGACCTGGGCGACGACCCCGATGGGCTCACGCCGGACGAACGAGGTGTGGTCGGTCATGTACTCGCCGGCGCTCCGGCCCTCGAGGTTCCGGGCGGCCCCGGCGAAGAAGCGGATCTGGTCGACGGACAGCAGGATCTCGTCCTCGACCAGGGTGGCGCGGGGCTTCCCGGTGTCGAGCGACTCGAGGTCGGCGAACTCCGACGCCCGCTGCTCCATCGCGTCGGCGATCCGGAACAGGGCGAGCTGCCGTTCGCCGGGGGTGGTGCGGCGCCAGGTCTCGAACGCGGTCGCGGCCGCACCGAAGGCGGCGTCGACGTCGGCGGGGGTGGACACCGGGGACGTGCCGTAGACGTGCTCGTCTGTCGGGTCGACCAGGTCGAACGTGGTGTCGGCGGTCGACTCGACGGAGGCGCCCCCGACGAAGTTCCGCAGGACCCGGGTGTCGGTGTCCGCCGTCGCCGTGCTCTGTGCGTCCAGCATGGCGGTGATACTGACACGGATTCCGGCGGTGCGGAAGAAGGATCCGGAGGTTGTGGAGAACTGTAACAACGGAAATCGTCGCGAAACACGGAGTTCACAACGGAATCCCTTGCGCACCCCGAACCGCGCTGCCATGCTGTCCGGCATGGCGGCAGCACCACGACGTCCGGGACCGATCGACGACACCTCGAAGCGGATCATCGAACAACTCCAGGCGGACGGGCGCCGCCCGTACGGCGAGATCGGCAAGGCCGTCGGTCTCAGTGAAGCGGCGGTCCGGCAGCGTGTGCAGAAGCTGACCGAGACCGGCGTCATGCAGATCGTCGCGGTCACCGACCCGATGCAACTGGGCTTCCACCGCCAGGCGATGATCGGCATCCGGGTCAGCGGCGACACCCGAACCGTCGCCGATGCCCTGGAGCAGCTGCCGGCGGTCGACTACCTCGTGATGACCGCCGGCAGCTTCGACCTGATGGTCGAGGTCGTGTGCGAGGACGACGACGACCTGATCGAACTGCTCAACGGCACCATCCGGGCCATCCCGGGCGTCGCCGGCACCGAGACCTTCGTCTACCTGCAACTCCGCAAACAGCTCTACGACTGGGGAACGCGATGACCATCTCCGAACAGGCCACAGGCCGGACCACGACGGGCCCGGCCGCCCGCCTCCACTCCTACGACCCGTTCGCACCGGTCGACGACGCCGACCTGCAGCGGAAGTCCCGGGACCACCTGTGGATGCACTTCGCCCGGCACGGCGCGAACCAGGCCGGTGCCGACGTGCCGATCATGGTGCGCGGCGAGGGCCACCACGTCTACGACAGCCACGGCAAGGAGTACATCGACGGGCTGTCCGGCCTGTTCGTCGTCGCCGCCGGGCACGGGCGGAAGCGCCTGGCCGAGATGGCCGCGAAGCAGGCGGAGACGCTGAGCTTCTTCCCGATCTGGTCGTACGCGCACCCCGCCGCGATCGAGCTCGCCGACCGGCTGGCCGAGCACGCCCCCGGTGACCTCAACAAGGTCTTCTACTCCACGGGCGGCGGCGAGGCGGTGGAGACCGCCTTCAAGCTCGCGAAGTACTACTGGAAGCTCCAGGGCAAGCCGATGAAGCACAAGGTGATCTCCCGTGCGGTCGCCTACCACGGCACCCCGCAGGGCGCCCTGGCGATCACCGGTATCCCGGCGATGAAGGAGATGTTCGAGCCCCTGACCCCCGGCGGCTTCCGGGTGCCGAACACGAACTCGTACCGCGCCGAGGAGATGGGCTTCCCCGGGGGCACCGAGGAGCAGTTCGGCTTCTGGGCGGCGGAACGGATCCGCGAGATGATCGAGTTCGAGGGCCCCGACACCGTCGCCGCGGTGTTCCTCGAGCCGGTGCAGAACTCCGGCGGCTGCTTCACCCCGCCGCCCGGGTACTTCCAGCGGGTGCGCGAGATCTGCGACGAGTACGACGTGCTGCTCGTCTCGGACGAGGTCATCTGCGCCTTCGGCCGGATCGGCACGATGTTCGCCTGCGACACCTACGGCTTCGTGCCGGACATGATCACGTGCGCCAAGGCGATGACCTCCGGGTACTCCCCGATCGGCGCGACGATCATCAGCGACCGGCTGTTCGAGCCGTTCTCCAAGGGGGACACGACCTTCTACCACGGCTACACGTTCGGCGGGCACCCGGTGTCGGCCGCCGTCGCGATGGAGAACCTCGACATCTTCGAGGAAGAGGGGCTGCTCGCCAACGTGCAGCAGAACGCCCCGCTCTTTCGCGCCGAGCTCGACACCCTGCTCGACCTGCCGATCGTCGGGGACGTCCGCGGAGACGGCTACTTCTACGGCATCGAGCTCGTCAAGGACAAGGCCACCAAGACGACCTTCGACGACGACGAGTCCGAGCGGCTGCTGCGCGGGTTCCTGTCGAAGGCGCTGTTCGACGCGGGGCTGTACTGCCGGGCCGACGACCGCGGTGACCCCGTCGTGCAGCTCGCACCGCCGCTGACCATCGGGCAGCCGGAGTTCCGCGAGATGACGTCGATCCTGCGCAGTGTCCTGTCCGAGGCCTGGACGAAGATCTGACCGTGAGCGGCTATCGGGGCGTCTCGTTCTGGCTCGACCAGCTCGCGTCCACCGGACGCGACGACCTGACACCCCGGCCGCCGCTCGACGGCGACACGACGGCCGACGTCGCAATCGTGGGCGGTGGACTGACGGGTCTCTGGACGGCGTGGTACCTGCACCAGGCCGACCCGGGCCTCCAGATCGTCGTCCTGGAACGCGAGATCACCGGCTTCGGCGCGTCCGGTCGGAACGGCGGCTGGTGCTCGGCGCTGTTCCCGCGGTCAGCTTCGGCGATCGCCGAGGAGCACGGGCGCGACGCCGCGCTCGCGTTGCGGGCCGCCATGCGCGACACCGTCGACGAGGTCGGCCGCGCAGCGTCCGAAGCCGAGGTCGACTGCGACTACGTGAAGGGCGGGACCGTCCTGTACGCACGCTCCGCCGTGCAGGAGCGCGCCGCCCACGACGAGGTCGCGTCCTCCGCGACTTGGGGCGACGACATGACGTGGCGGGCCGCTCGACCGGGTGACGCCGCCGGATCGGCGGGGGTCGCGTGGACCCCGGACTGCGCGCGCGTGCAGCCCGCCGCGTTGGTGCGTGGCCTCGCGGCCGCCCTGGAGGCCCGTGGCGTCCGGATCGCGGAGCACACGCCCGTCTCGTCCTGGGACCGCGGGCGTGTGGTCACGTCGCGTGGCACCGTGACGGCGGGCGCCGTCGTGATCGCGGTCGAGGGCTACGGTGCCCAGCTGGAGCAGACGAAGCGGCGGATCCTGCCGCTGTACTCGCTCATGATCGCGACGGCCCCGCTGCCGGCGTCCGCGTGGGAGCGCATCGGGCTCGAGCACGGGCAGACGTTCTCCGACTACCGGCACCTGCTCGTGTACGGGCAGCGCACGGCCGACGACCGGTTGGCGTTCGGCGGCCGCGGAGCCCGCTACCACTGGGGGTCCTCGATCACGCCCGGGTACGACCGGGTGCCGCGGGTGTTCGAGCACCTGCGGAGTGCCCTGGTGGACCTGTTCCCCGTCGTCGCGGACGCCCCGGTCACCCACACGTGGGGCGGACCGCTCGGGGTCCCGCGGGACTGGTGCGCCTCGGTGACCTGGGACGGGCACGTCGGCAGCGCCGGCGGGTACGTCGGGGACGGTCTGTCGACGACGAACCTGGCCGGACGGACCCTCGCCGACCTCGTGCGCGGGGAGTCGACGGCACTGACCGCGCTGCCGTGGGTGAACCACCGGTCGCCCGACTGGGAGCCCGAGCCGCTGCGGTTCCTCGGCGCGAACGCGGGACTCGTCGCGACCGACCTGGCCGACCGCGAAGAAGCGCTGACCGGGCGGCCGAGTCTGGCCGCTCGGCTGATGGCACCGCTGACCGGAGGGCACTGATGGCTGCTGGTCTCGACGCCGACGTCGTGGTCGTCGGGGCGGGGGTCGCCGGGCTCGCCGCCGCCCGGGCGCTCGCACTGGGCGGGCAGCGGGTCGTCGTGCTCGAGGCCCGCGACCGGATCGGCGGGCGCACCTGGACCGATTCGTCACTCGGGGTGCCGGTCGACCTCGGCGCCTCGTGGATCCACGGGGTCGACGGCAACCCGCTCTGGGCCCTGGCACCCCGGTTCGGCATCGAGACCGTCGAGTTCACGGTCGGCAGCTTCCAGTTCGACGGCCGGCCGATCGCGTGGCACGACCCGTCCGGCGCCGCACTCTCCGCCGAGGACACGTCGGCGTTCGTCGCGGACCTGCACACCGTCGACGCGGCCCTCGACGCCGTCGTCGCGCAAGCGCCCCCGCCCTCGACCTACGCGGCCGCCGTCGACACCGTGCTCCGCTCGCTGCGGTGGCAGGGCGACCGAGCGGCACGCGTCCGCGAGTACGCGGCCCACCGCTCCGAGGACCTCTGCGGTGCCCCCGTGACCGTCCTCGACGCGCACGGACTCGACGAGGAGCACGTCCCCGGTGACGAGGTGGTGTTCCCCGGCGGCTACGCCCAGTACGCCCACGCGCTGGCCGAGGGTCTCGACGTCCGGCTGTCGTCGGTCGTGCGGTCGGTGACCCAAGCCGGCGACTCGGTGACCGTGGGGCTCGCCGACGGAACCACCGTCGCCGCCCCGCAGGTGGTCGTCACCGTGCCGCTCGGGGTGCTGCAGGCCGGCGACGTGGTCTTCGACCCGCCCCTGTCCACGCCGGTGACCGGAGCGCTCGACCGGCTCGGGATGGGCACCTACGACAAGGTGTTCCTGCGGTTCCCCACACGGTTCTGGGGCGACTCGTGGGTGGTCCGGCAGCAGGGGTCCGCCGGCGTCGACTGGCACTCCTGGTACGACATGTCCCGGGTGACCGGTGCGCCGGTGCTCGCCGCCCTGGTCGGTGGCGCCGGAGCCCGTCGGCTCGAGACCCTGCCGGACGCCATGGTCGTCGACGAGGGGGTGGCGGCGCTGCGGAAGATGTTCGGCCCGTCCGTCCCCCAGCCCGAGGCGTTCCGGATCACCCGGTGGGCCGAGGACCCGTTCTCGCGGGGCTCGTACTCGTACCTCCACGTCGGGGCGTCACCCGACGACCACGACCTGCTCGGCACCCCGTCCGGCCGGGTGCAGCTCGCCGGCGAGGCCACCTGGAGCGACGACCCGGCGACGGTGCACGGTGCGCTGCTGTCCGGGCTGCGGGCAGCCGGGCGGTTGCTCGGCACCCAGGTCGAGCCGCTCTCGCTCGCCGACCCGCTGTCCACGCCCTGAGCGCCACACCCCCGCGGGTGTCGGCCCGTGCGACACTCGCTCCGTGACCCCGACGAGGACCCGACCGCGACACGAACACCGGGCACCGGTCGCCGTCGCGGTCCTGGTGAACCTGGCGCTGAGCCTGTTCCTGCCCGACGAGGTGCTGTTCTTCCCGTCGTGGGTGGTGCCCGTCCTGGGCGTCCTGCTGCTCACGCCGCTCATCGTCTTCAACCCGCGGCGTCTGACGCGCGAGACCACCTGGTCACGGTGGCTGTCGTTCGCACTGGCGGCCCTGCTCACCGTCGCCAGTCAGCTCACCGTCATCCGGACCATCACCGAGCTGCTCGGCGGCCACGCGGACGGTGCGGCCGTGCTGCTCACCGCGCTGCAGGTCTGGGTGAGCACGATCATCGTGTTCGGGCTCGTCTACTGGGAGCTCGACCGCGGGGGTCCGGTGGCACGGCGGCGCCCCGAACTGTGGTCGACGGCCGAGGCGGACTTCCAGTTCCCGCAGGAGACCGACCCGAAGACCGCGGACTGGCGGCCGGTCTACCTCGACTACCTCTACGTGGCGATGACGAACATGATGGCGTTCAGCCCGACGGACACGATGCCGATGACCGTCCGGGCGAAGATGATCATGGCCTACCAGGCGCTCAGCGGGTTCATCCTGCTGGCGCTGGTCATCTCGCGCGCGGTCAACATCATCAGCTGACCCACCCGACGGGCACCCCGCGCGAGATGCGCGGGGTGCCCTGGGGCTCAGCCCTTGCGCCACAGCTCGACCAGGAACCGGGCCACGGTCACGAGCAAGCTCGCGATCCCCAGCCACGGCACCGGACGGCCGCGACGCGGTTCGGTGTCGTTCGACATCGGACCACCTTCGTGTCAGCGCCGGCGGACACGAGAAGTGCAGGCCGAGGGATGCAACTCGCTCGACGAGCGCGTTACACTGGCTCCGAGTTTCAGGCTCGGGACCCAGTTCGTCCCTCGTTCTCCACTCGGAGGACAAATCGAAGCCCACCACTGTTGCTGCAGTGGTGGGCTTCTTCTCTGCCCGGGCCCACGTCCCGGCGACGACACGAACCCGGAACCAGCATACTGATATTCGACGACCGATCCGGGGTCTTGCTTCAATTGACCGCGTGATCAACAATGGCGGCATGGACGTCGTCACCACACCCTCGCTCCCGTCGCCGCTGCACGCCGACACCGGCGCACCCCGCAGATCACTCCGCGTCGCCCTCGTGCAGATGCGGTGGCTCCCCGACCCGGACGAGCACCTGGCCGAGCTCGCCGACGGCATCGCGACCGCCGCAGCGCACGGAGCCACCGCGGTGTTCCTGCCCGAACTCACGCTGCGCCGCTACCCGGGCGACACCCCGGCGAGCGGGACCCCGAAGGACCTCGCCGAGTCGCTGCAGGACGGCCCGACAATCACCTTCGCCCGTGCCCAGGCGATCGAGCACGGGGTGCTCGTGCACGCCTCGCTGTACGAGCGACCGGACGACGACGACCAGCCCGACGACCCCCGCGGTTACAACACCGCCGTCCTCGTCGCCCCCGACGGCACCCTGGTCGGCCGGACCCGGAAGACCCACATCCCGATCAGCGCCGGCTACCACGAGGACACGTACTTCCGCCCGGGGACCGACGACGATGCCTTCCCGGTGTACGAGCCGGCCGGACTCGGCGCGCGCCTCGGGCTGCCGACCTGCTGGGACGAGTGGTTCCCCGAGGTGGCCCGGTCCTACGGCCTCGCCGGGTCCGAGGTGCTCGTGTACCCGACGGCCATCGGCTCCGAACCGACCTTCCCCGACTTCGACACCGCGCCGATCTGGCAGCGGGTGATCGTGGCGAACGGCATCACCGCCGGACAGTTCATGGTCGTGCCGAACCGGTGGGGCGACGAGGGCGACATCACCTTCTACGGCTCGTCCTTCATCTCGGACCCGTTCGGCCGCGTGCTCGTCGAGGCTCCCCGTGACGCGAGCGTGGTGCTCGTCGCCGACCTCGACCTCGACGCCCGGACGGAGTGGCTCCGGCTGTTCCCCTTCTACCTGACCCGGCGACCCGACCTGTACGCCGGGCTCGTCGACCCCGTCGACGAGGAACGCCACGCGTACGGCGCACGCGACGCGATCGACGCAGCCCTGGCCGTGGAACCGGCCACCACCGGACGCGGGGCGCGCGCATGACGTGGGTGATGCCTCCCGAGACGGCTCCGCAGGAACGCACGTGGATGGCGTTCCCGCGCCCCGGCCTAACGCTCGGCGACGACGCGGCGAGTGCCGAGGCCGCGCGGAAGGCGTGGGCGACCACGGCCAACACGATCAGTGAGCACCAGCCGGTCACCGTCGTCGTGGACCCGGTCGCACGGGCGGATGCCGGGCGCCTGCTGTCGTCCGGCGTGGACGTGCTCGAGGCGCCGCTCGACGACTTCTGGATGCGCGACATCGGCCCGACGTTCGTCGTCGACGACGTGACCGGTGCGCTCGGCGCCGTCGACTGGGTCTTCAACGGCTGGGGCGCGAACTCCTGGTCGACCTGGACGCGTGACGCCGAGGTCGCCGCCACGGTCGCCGGTGCTGCGGGAGCCACGCGGATCCCGTCGTTGCTCGTCAACGAGGGCGGGGCGATCCACGTCGACGGCGCCGGCACCGTCCTGGTGACGGAGACGGTGCAGCTCGACCCGCGCCGGAACCCGTACGCCGACCGGGAACGCGTCGAGCTGGAGCTGGCGCGCACGATCGGCGCCACGCGGGTGGTCTGGCTGCCCCGCGGCCTGACGCGCGACTACGACGGCTTCGGCACCCGGGGCCACGTCGACATGGTGGCGACCTTCGCCGATCCGGGCACGGTCCTGCTGCACGCCCAGACGGATGCGGGCCACCCGGACCACCTGGTCATGCCCCAGATCCGGCGAGCGCTCGAGCAGGCGACCGACGCGACGATCATCGAGTTGCCGGCCCCGTCGACGCTGTCGGACGACGGTGGACCGGTGGACTGGAACTACGTGAACCACGTCGTGGTGAACGGTGCCGTGATCGCCTGCTCGTTCGGCGACCCGGTCGCTGACGACCGCGCCAGGGGCATCCTCGCCGAGGCGTACCCGGGCCGACGGGTCCGCTCGATCGACGCGCGACAGGTGTTCGCGCGCGGTGGCGGGCTGCACTGCATCACGCAGCAGCAACCGGTTGCCTGAACCACTGCCGCGGTGTACAGCGGGTGCCGATCACCTGTACACCGCGGCCGGTCCGCCCACTGCCGACCCGTCGGTATGGTGCTCCGAACTGATCCGGGCGACGCTGCCCGGCCCCGAAGAGCAGGGAAGTCACATGGCATCACCGATCGCGGTCACCGCGCCGGCAGCACCGGTGCGCGGCGGGTCGCTGAAGCGGAGCCTCGGGCTCTGGGCGATCGTCGGACTCGGCCTCGGCTACATGACCCCGACGGTCGTGTTCGACACCTTCGGCATCGTCTCCGGGCAGACCGACGGCGCGGTGCCGAGCGCGTACCTGATCGCCCTGGTCATCATGGCGCTCACCGCGATCAGCTACGGGAAGATGGTGCGCGTCTACCCCGCCGCCGGTTCGGCGTACACGTACGTCCGGGAGTCGATGCACCCGAACCTCGGCTTCATGGTCGGCTGGGCGTCACTGCTCGACTACCTGCTGCTGCCGATGGTGAACGCCCTGATCATCCGGCTCTACCTGGAGCAGGTGTTCCCGGGGCTGCCCCCGTGGGTGACCGTCGTCGTGTACACGGTGTTCGTGACGACGGTGATCTGCCTGTCGATGCGCGGCACGTCGAACCTCAACATGGTGCTGCTCATCGGTGCGGTCCTGGCGATGATCGCGTTCGTGGTCTTCACCGTCATCGAGCTCACCCACGGTGCCGGTGCGGGCACGATCGTCAGCGCAGAACCCTTCGTGCACGACGGCGTGACGATGTCCGCCCTGCTCACCGGGGCGACGGTGGTGTGCTTCTCGTTCATCGGCTTCGACGCCGTGACGATGTACACGGAAGAGGCGAAGTCGATCCGCATCATGCCGAAGGCGATCATGCTGACCGTCCTGCTCGGCGGCGCGATCTTCCTGGTCTCCGCCTACTTCGCCCAGCTCCGCTTCCCCACCAACGCACCGTTCGGCGAGTTCACCGACGACCCGCTCCCCCAGATCGGCCTGCTCGTCGGCGGCCCGGTGTTCCAGGCGGTCCTGGTGTCGGCCGGGTTCGTCGCCGCACTCGCCTCGGGTCTCGCATCGCACGCCAGCGTCGCCCGCATGCTCATGGTGATGGGCCGGAACAACGTGCTGCCGAAGCGGGTCTTCGGCTACGTGCACCCCCGCACGCACACCCCGGTGTTCAACGTCGTCTTCGTCGGCGCCGTCACCCTGCTGGCGATGAGCTTCTCGCTCGACACGATCGCGGCCTACATCAACTTCGGCGCACTCATCGCGTTCACCTTCGTCAACGCCACCGTGATCGTGCACTTCGCGATCCGGAACGGACGCCGTCACACGGCGGGCGACCGCTGGCGCTACATCGTGCTCCCGGGGGTCGCGATGCTCCTGACCGGGGTGCTCTGGTCACAGCTCCATGCCGACGCCCTGATCGCAGGAGGAGTGTGGGCGGCGATCGGGTTCGTCTACCTGCTCGTCATCACCAAGGGCTTCCGGGTCGCACCGAAGGGCTTCGACGAGAACCAGCCCGTCACCGGTGTGAACAAGCAGCTGACCGACCAGGCCTGACCGGCCACCACGAGAGGACGCCATGTACGCCGTCACCGACCCCACCACGGGCACGACCCTCGAGACCTACCCGACCATCACGGACGCCGAGCTGCGCGACGCCGTCGCAGCCGCCGACCGCACGCACACCGAGTGGTCACGGACGACGACGGTCGCCGACCGCGCAGCCCTGCTCCACCGGGTCGCGGACCTGTACCGGGAGCGGCACGCAGAACTCGCCGCCACGATCGTGCGCGAGATGGCGAAGCCGATCGACCAGGCCGAGGGCGAGGTCGACTTCTGCGCCGACATCTACGACTACTACGCCGACCACGCGTCGGAGTTCCTGGCGGACCAGCCGATCACCCTGGCGGACGGGTCCGAGGGGTCCGCGTTCATCCGCAAGGCCTCGATCGGCGTCGTGCTCGGCATCATGCCGTGGAACTTCCCCGCGTACCAGATCGCCCGGTTCGCCGGCCCGAACCTGGCCATCGGCAACACCGTCCTGCTGAAGCACGCACCGCAGTGCCCGGAGTCCGCCCTGGCCATCGAGCGGATCTTCCACGACGCCGGCTTCCCGGCCGGGGCCTACACGAACGTGTTCGCGACGAACGACCAGGTCGCCGACGTCATCGCCGACCCGCGCGTGCAGGGCGTCTCGCTCACCGGTTCGGCGCGCGCCGGTGCCGCGGTCGCCGAGATCGCCGGCCGGAACCTGACGAAGGTGGTGCTCGAACTGGGCGGCTCGGACCCCTTCATCGTGCTGTCCACCGACGACCTGGACGCCGTCGTCGAGTCCGCCGTCACCACCCGGCTCGAGGGCAACGGTCAGGTCTGCAACGCCCCGAAGCGGTTCCTGGTGGTCGACGGCCTGTACGACGAGTTCCTGGCGAAGTTCACCGCGGCGATGTCGGCGGTCGAACCGACGGACCCGAGCGTGCCCGGTGCCGAACTCGGTCCGTTGTCGTCCCCGGCCGCAGCCGATCGGCTGCAGGAACAGCTCGCGTCCGCCGTCGAGCAGGGTGCGACCGTCGTCACGGGCGGCGACCGCCAGGGCAACGCCTTCCTGCCGACGATCCTGACCGACGTCACGCCGGACAACGACGCCTACCGCGAGGAGTTCTTCGGCCCCGTCGCCACCGTGTACCGCGTCGCCGACGAGGACGAGGCGATCGCCCTGGCCAACGACACCCCGTACGGCCTCGGTTCGTACCTGTTCACCACCGACGCCGACCAGGCACTCCGGGTCGCCGACCGGATCGAGGCCGGCATGGTCTACGTGAACATCGTCGGCGCGGACAGCCCGGAGCTGCCGTTCGGTGGCGTCAAGGGCAGCGGCTTCGGCCGCGAGCTCGGCCCCCTGGGGGCCGACGAGTTCGTGAACAAGAAGCTGATCCGCATCGGCTGACCGGCGCGGAGACGCCGGCGTCTCCGCCAGACACCGCCGAATACGACGGCGTCTCGCTGACGGGACGGCGTCCGATCAAGACGCCGGTGTGTTGCAGCCGGCCCACGACGGACGGGAGGCGCG
>NZ_MJGT01000046.1:95304-114343 GCF_001864975.1 Curtobacterium sp. MMLR14_002 | reverse complement strand
CTCCCGTCCGTCAGGTGGTGCAGCGGGGCTTACGCCTCGACCGCGACCTTCTCCGGGTCCTCGTTGGAGCCCGGCGCGCTCGGCGCGACCGCGGCGCGCACGCGCGCACCCAGGTCGGCGTCGACGTTCGTCCAGTAGGCGAACACGCGCTCGCGCAGGTCGTCGCGCGTCACCTTCGAGACGTGGCCGGCGATGTTGCCGACCAGGCGCTCGCGGGCGGCGTCGTCCAGGACCTCGCGGACGAGCGTGCCGGCCTGGCCGAAGTCGTCGTCCTCCGGGTGCAGGGTCGCGGCGGAACGCTGCAGTGCACCGTCGGACTCCCAGCCCGGGGCGTCGTCGGTCGCGTTCGGGTCGGCGTGCGCACCACCGAGCGAGTTCGGCGCGTACACCGGCACCTCGGACTTCTGGAAGTCGAAGCGCATGCCGCCGTCCTTCGAGTACGAGTGGACCTCGTTCTTCGGGGCGTTCACCGGCAGCTGGGCGTGGTTCGTGCCGACGCGGTAGCGGTGTGCGTCCGCGTAGCTGAAGATGCGCGCCAGGAGCATCTTGTCCGGGCTCGCCGCGATGCCGGGCACGAAGTTCGAGGGGGCGAAGGTCGCCTGCTCGATCTGCGCGAAGTAGTTCTCCGGGTTGCGGTTGAGCTCCATCGTGCCGACCTCGATGAGCGGGTAGTCCGCGTGCGGCCACACCTTCGTCAGGTCGAACGGGTTGAAGCGGTAGGTCGCGGCGTCCTCGTAGGGCATGACCTGCACCTTGAGGGTCCAGCGCGGGAAGTCCTGACGCTCGATCGCGGCGTGCAGGTCACGGATGTGGAAGTCCGCGTCCTCACCGGCGATGCGGTCGGCGTCCTCCTGCGTCAGGGTCTTGTGGCCCTGCTCGGTGATGAAGTGGTACTTCACCCAGAAGCGCTCACCCTCGGCGTTGATCCACTGGTAGGTGTGCGAGCCGAAGCCGTCCATCTCGCGCCAGCTCGCCGGCAGGCCGCGGTCGCCCATCAGCCACGTGACCTGGTGCGCCGACTCGGGCGACAGGGTCCAGAAGTCCCACTGCATGTCGTGGTCGCGCAGGTGCGAACCCGGCAGGCGCTTCTGCGAGCGGATGAAGTCGGGGAACTTGATGCCGTCGCGGATGAAGAACACCGGGGTGTTGTTGCCGACGAGGTCGTAGTTGCCCTCGGACGTGTAGAACTTCAGCGCGAAGCCGCGGGGGTCGCGCCAGGTGTCCGGGGAGCCCTGCTCGCCAGCGACGGAGGAGAAGCGGGCCAGCATCTCGGTCTGCTTGCCCGGCTGCAGGAACGCGGCGCGGGTGAAGCGGGAGACGTCCTGCGTGACGGTGAAGGTACCGAAGGCGCCGCCGCCCTTGGCGTGCACGACCCGCTCCGGGACACGCTCGCGGTTGAACTGGGCGAGCTTCTCGACCAGGTAGTGGTCGTGCAGCGCGAGGGGGCCGTCGGCCCCGACGCCCATCGAGTGCTCGTCGCTCGAGACGGGTGCGCCGCTGTTGGTCGTGGTGGTCGGGGTGCCGGTCGGCGTGTTCTGGTCGGACACGGTTCCTCCTGGAGGTGGGACGTTGGTTCGGTCAGGGGTGCTCGGGTGGTTCGGGGTCCGGCGCGTCGTGCGGCCGGTGCGGTGGGCGGTCGCCGTCAGGCGGGCGTGGGGGCGACGTCCGGGTCGTCGTGCTCTGCCCCGTCGCGCTCTGCCGCTGCGCAGCGCTCGCAGATGCCCCAGTAGGTGACCTCGGCGGTGGTGACCGCGAAGCCGTGGGTCTCGGAGGGGGTCAGGCAGGGCGAGTGGCCGACCGCACAGTCGACGTCCTCGATCGCGCCGCACAGGGTGCAGACGATGTGGTGGTGGTTGTCACCGGTGCGGCGCTCGTACCGCGCGGGGCTGCCGGCCGGTTCGATGCGGCGGACGAGCCCGACGCCGGTCAGCGCGTTCAGCACGCCGTAGACGGCCTGGTGACTGGTGGTCGGCAGCTCCACGGCGAGCGCGGTGACGATGTCGTCCGCGGTGGCGTGCGGCATCGAGTCGGTCGCTCGGAGCACCGCGAGTCGTGGGGTCGTGACCCGGAGCCCCGAGGAACGGAGCAGATCGGCGTCGGCGTCCATGCTGAGCCTTTCTTTTGCAGGAATCAAGACAACGCGTTCACTGTACACGAGCTTCTGCTGCCGACCAGCGAGGGGACGCATGCCGCCACCGGAATACGAAGTGTCACGATCCGGTCGCGATCAGCTGGGACGACACTGGACCGACCGTTCCGCACGCTAACGTCCGGACATGTCCACGAGCCAGGGTCTGCCTGAACAGGCGAACAGCACCGCGGACGTCCGGGGGATCATCGCGAAGCGGGACCTGGTCGTCGACCTCATCCGGACGGCCTGCGTCGTCCTCGTCGTCATCGTGCACGTCACGATGGTCGGCGTCGCCGCCGATGACCAGGGGGTGCGGGTCACGAGCCCGCTGCAGGAACTCCCCTGGTACGTCGCTGCCACCTGGGTCGGGCAGGTGATGCCGCTGTTCTTCGTGGTCGGCGGGTTCGCGAGTGCCGTCGGCTGGCGCAGCACCGTCGCCCGTGGTGCGCCGAGCCCCGCCCGCGACTCCCTGGCCACCCGCCTGGTGCGGCTGTTCCGGCCCGCGGTGCCGCTGTTCGTGTTCCTCGCGCTCGGGCTCGGGGTCGCCACGGCCGCTGGCACGCCGCCGCAGCTGTTGGCCGAGGTCGCGTTCGGCATCGGTTCGCCGCTCTGGTTCCTCGCGGCCTACGGCATCACCCAGTGCTGCGTCCCCGTGATGATGCGCCTGCACGAGCGAGCGCCGTGGGCCACCCTCGCCGTGCTGCTCGTGCTCGCCGGGGCGGTCGACGCCGTCCGCCTGGCCACCGGGGTCGCCGAGGTCGGGCTGCTCAACCTTGGACCGGTGTGGCTCTTCGCGCAGCAGCTCGGGTTCCTCTGGGCCGACGGGTGGTTCGCTCGCCGGTCGAAGGTGCTCCTGCTGGCCATCGCCGTCGCCGCGTACGCCGTGCTCGTGCCGATGACCTCGGTCGGGCTCTGGGCACCGGACATGCTGCAGGACCTCAACCCGCCGATGCTCCCGCTGGCGTTCCTGGCGATCGCGCAGGCCTGCCTGGTCCAGCTCGTGCACGCTCCGCTCACCCGGCTGATGCGCACGCGGGCCGCCCTCGGGGCCGTGTTCGTCCTCGGCCGCGACGGCATGACCATCTACCTGTGGCACCTGCCGCTGTTCATCGCACTGAACGGCATCGCCCTGCTCGTCGGGGTGCCGTTCCCGGCGCCGGGCTCCGGTCCGTGGTGGGCGTCGCGCATCGTCGCGCTCGTGGTGGTGCTCGCCGTCGCGATCGGGGTGGCCCGGGCCCTGCGCTGGTTCGACCGGCCGCTGCCCCGGCTGCTGCCGTCGGCCGACCGTCCGTCGTGGCCGGTCATCGCGGTCGCCGCCCTCTGCACGATCGGCCCGGCGTTCCTCGTGATGCAGCTGCACCTGTCGTTCGGTGTCGCACTCGTCGGCGCCGTGGCCGTGCCGGTGGGCGTCTGGCTGCTGTCACGGACCGTCCCGGCACCCGGGGTCGCCCGGATCTGAACCGGTTCTCACCGTCGCGGGGCCACGACGGACCCCCGGTGGCCGCCGGGCGGGCGGAGGATGGCTCCGGCGGCGCGAAGGACGAGTCCGCCTGATCCCCAGGAGGCTCCCCACGCCGTCGACACCCGAGTTCTGGAGCACCTGGCGCTTCGACCCCCTGGCGGCGGTGCTCCTCGTCGTCGCCGCGGTCGCCTACGGCCGGTGGGTCGTCGGCGCGGCTCGACGGGGTGCCCGGTGGCCGTGGTGGCGCACGCTCGCCTTCGCCACCGCGCTCGTGCTGTTCGGCGTGCTGCAGTTCGGCATCGTCGGCGTCGACGACGAGCGGTTGCGCTGGGCGTTCGTCCTGCGGGCCGCCCTGCTCTTCTTCGCGGTCCCCACCTTCGCCGCGCTCGGTGCGCCCGTCGCACTGCTCCGGATGGGAGGCCCGGCTCGCCTCGCGCAGGTCGCCGACGCGGTCATGGGGTCACGACCGGTGCGCCTGCTCGGCAACGCGATCGTCGCCCCGCTGGTCGCGCTCGCGCTGTTCGCCGTCCTGCTCACCCCGTTCTCGGCGGTGATCCGGGAGTCCCCCGCCTGGGCCGCCGTCATCACCGTGACCGTGCCGGCACTCGGGTTCGGCCTGCTCGCACCGCTGTCCGAGGTCGGCGTGCTCGTCTCGTCGACGTTCGCCACGGCCGAGTTCCTGCTCGCGTTCGTCGAGCTCGTCATCGACGCGGTGCCCGGCATCGTGCTGCGGATCACGAACCACGTGCTCGACGGGTCCCTCGTGCCGGTGGTCGGGCGGGCCTGGTACCCGTCGCCGCTGCAGGACCAGCACCTGGCGGGCGACCTGCTGTGGTTCATCGCCGAGGTGGCGGACATCCCCGTGCTCGTCGCCCTGTTCATCCGGTGGCAGCGGACCGACCGCCGCGAGGCCCGGGACGTCGACGCCCTGACCGACGAGCAGATGGACGAGCTGACCCGAGCGCACCTGCAGCGCCGCGGCTGAGCGTCGGGGATGTCCCTCGTCCCACTTCGTGAGCAGCAATGGTCGGGTGCCCGAAGGCGACCCGACCATTCCTGCTCACGAAGTGCGCTCGTGCCCTACTTCGACGGGGCCCCCGCGGGCTCGGCGTCGGGCTGCGTGGTGACCGAGCCGGTCTGCTGCCACGCGACGGTCTGCTTCGGCTTCGCCAGGAACAGTGCCGCGACGATGGCCACGATCAGCACGATCGCCGGCAGGTAGAGCGACTCACCCATGGCCTTCGAGAACGGCTCGAGCAGGAAGCCCGGCAGCGCGCCGACCTGCTGCTCCGCGCCACCGGCCGTGGCCCCACCGGACGACGCCGGGAAGTTCGCGGTGATCCGGGCCTCCATGAGGGCGGCGATGCCGGCGGAACCGAGCACCGCACCGATCTGGCGGGTGGTGTTGTAGACGCCCGAGCCGGCACCGGCCAGCTTCGGCGGCAGGTTGCGCGTCGCCGAGACGGACAGCGGTCCCCACATGCAGGCGTTGGCGAGGCCGAGGAGCGCGCTCGGCAGGAGCACCCAGCCCCACTCGGCACCGCTCGACAGCAGGGCGCCGAACCAGAACAGGCCGACCGAGAAGCAGGCGAGCCCGAACGAGGCGACCCAGCGCGGGTTCCAGCGGTTCAGGTTCTTGCCGACGATCGGCGCGAGCGCGGCGGACAGCACGGCCTGCGGCACGAGGAGCAGCGCGGCCTGGGTCGGCGAGAAGCGCAGGACGTCCTGGGCCCACAGCATGATCGGCAGCGCGAACGAGGCGATCGCGACACCGACGGCCGTGATGGCGACGTTGGCCAGCGTGAAGTTGCGGTCCTTGAACAGGCCGAGCGGCAGCAGCGGCTCGCCCTTCTGCACGCCCTGCCAGACGACGAAGCCGGCGAGCACCACGAGACCGACGATGATGAGCGACCACACCGAGATCGGGCCGGCGATGACGCCCCAGTCGTAGGTCTCGCCCTCCTGGATGCCGAAGACGAGCAGGAACAGGCCCGCTGCCGACAGGAAGATGCCGAGGTAGTCGAAGCGGTGTCCGTGCCGCTCGAACGACGGCACGAAGCGCTGCGCGAGCACGAACGCGACGACACCGACGGGGACGTTCACGAAGAAGATCCACTCCCAGCCGAAGCCGTCGACGAGCAGGCCGCCGACGATCGGGCCGACGAGCGACGCGACACCGGCGACGGCGCCCCAGAGGCCCATGGCCGCGCCGCGGTTCTGCGGCGGGAAGATGCGCGTGATGACCGACATGGTCTGCGGGCTCATCATCGCGGCGCCGAGGCCCTGCACGACGCGGGCGACGATCAGCACCTCGATCGAGCCGGCCAGGCCGCACCACAGGCTGGCGAGCGTGAAGACCACGAGGCCGATCTGGTACATGACCTTCGGGCCGAAGCGGTCACCGAGCCGGCCGGTGATGAGCAGCGGCACGGCGTAGGCGAGCAGGTAGGCGCTCGTCACCCAGATCACGGAGTTGATGTCCGCGTCGAGCTTCTGGGCGATGGTGGGGGTGGCGACCGACACGATGGTCGAGTCGACGAGGATCATGAAGAACCCGACGACGAGTGCCCACAGGGCAGGCCACGGCTTCTTCTCGGTCGTCCGCGGAGGCGTGACGGTGGTCATCGAGTGGTTTCCTTGCTGTTCGTGGTGGTGTCTGCGGACGCGACGGAGGCGTCCCAGGAGATGTGGCCGGCGGCGATCCGGTCGGCCGTGGCGGCGAGCCACTCGATCTGCGTCGTGAGCATGGCACGCACGTACGACACGTCGAGCCAGTACCGCTCGGGCAGGACCTTCGCTCGGACGATCCCGAGGATCTCGTCCGCCTCGTCGCGCTGGGCCTGGAGTGCGGTGACCCGCGCACGGAGGGCGGACTCGGCCTCGTCGACCGACAGGTTCTCGATCTCGGCGACGGCCAGGTGGAAGACGGGGTACTCCTCGGCCGGTTCGGCGATCAGCCGGACGAGCCCCTCGTGCAGGGCCGTCCACCCGTCGTCCGTGATGGCGTAGGTGGTGCGTTCCGGACGGTTGCCCGCCCGGTCGGTCCCCACGACCTCGGCGAGGCCGAGCTCCACCAGGCGGCCGACCTGGTGGTACAGGGTGCCGGGCCGGACCTTGACGTTCCGGCCGTCCCGTCGGTGCGTCATCGTCTGGAACATCTCGTAGGGATGCGTCGGCCCCTCGGCCAGGAGCCCGAGCGCGGCGAACGCGAGTGGCGTGAGCGACGGCACACGTGCCTCCAGTCCGCTTGTTCGTTGTTGACTATTCGAAGTGGAATATACGCGTTGGAACAGACATGAACAACCGCACAGCAAGGGCCGGTCTGGAGGCCCGTGGCCGTCCCGGCGTGTCGCGCGCGCCCCGTAGACTGGTCGCGTCCCCCCACCCCTGAAGTGCTGGAGAGAACACGTGCCAACGATCGTCGTCGAGGTCATGCCCAAGGCCGAGATCCTCGACCCCCAGGGGAAGGCCGTGGGCAACGCCCTGGCCCGCCTCGGCAAGGCCGACCTGACCAACGTCCGCATCGGCAAGCGCTTCGAGGTGACCGTCGACGGCCCCGTCGACGACGCCAAGCTCGCCGAGGTCCGCGACATCGCAGCCGACGTCTTCTCGAACGCGGTCATCGAGGACGTCGTGTCCGTGACCGTCGAAGGCCAGTGACCCGGATGCGCATCGGCGTCATCACGTTCCCCGGCTCGCTCGACGACCGCGACGCCCAGCGCGCCGTCCGTCTCGCCGGTGCCGACCCCGTCGCCCTCTGGCACGGCGACCACGACCTGCAGGGCGTCGACGCCATCGTGCTGCCCGGCGGGTTCTCGTACGGTGACTACCTCCGTGCCGGCGCGATCGCCGCGAAGGCCCCGATCATGGCCGAGGTCATCGACGCCGCCGGCAAGGGCATGCCCGTGCTCGGCATCTGCAACGGGTTCCAGATGCTGGCCGAGGCCCGTCTGGTCCCCGGCGCACACACCCGCAACGCGCACCAGCAGTTCATCCGCCGCGACCAGAAGCTCCGCGTCGAGACCACCGCGACCGCCTGGACCTCCGGCTTCAGCGCCCAGCAGGAGATCACCATCCCGCTGAAGAACGCCGACGGCCGCTTCGTCGCGGACGCCGACACCATCAAGCGCATCGAGGACAACGGCCAGGTCGTGTTCCGCTACGTCGGCGTGAACCCGAACGGCTCCATCGACGACATCGCCGGCGTCTCGAACGAGCGCGGCAACGTCGTCGGCCTGATGCCGCACCCCGAGCACGCGACCGAGGCCGGGTTCGGCCCGGACACCCCCGCTGCGATGGCCTCGGGCACCGACGGCCTGACCTTCTTCACCTCCGTGATCGAGCACGCGCTCGTCAAGTGACAGGGAACAACGACACCGTGACGACACCCGTTCGCCCGAAGCCCGACACCGTGCAGGACGCGGCAGCCACCCCGGACAAGGAGCAGCCGTACGACGCGCTGGGCCTGAAGCCGGACGAGTACGCCCGCATCAAGGAGATCCTCGGCCGCCGCCCCACCTCGGGCGAGCTCGCGATGTACTCGGTGATGTGGAGCGAGCACTGCTCCTACAAGTCCTCGAAGAACTACCTCCGTCAGTTCGGCAAGAAGGTCACGCCGGAGATGACGAAGAACCTGATGGTCGGCATGGGCGAGAACGCCGGTGTCGTCGACGTCGGCAACGGCTGGGCGGTGACCTTCAAGGTCGAGTCGCACAACCACCCGTCCTACGTCGAGCCGTACCAGGGCGCGGCCACCGGTGTCGGCGGCATCGTCCGCGACATCATCTCGATGGGCGCCCGCCCCGTCGCCGTGATGGACCAGCTCCGCTTCGGCGCGATCGACCACGAGGACACCGCACGCGTCGTGCACGGCGTCGTCGGTGGCATCTCGTTCTACGGCAACTGCCTCGGCCTGCCGAACATCGGCGGCGAGACCTACTTCGACCCGGTGTACCAGGGCAACCCGCTGGTCAACGCCCTCGCGGTCGGCGTGCTCCGCCACGAGGACCTGCACCTGGCGAACGCATCCGGTGCCGGCAACAAGGTCGTCCTGTTCGGTGCCCGCACCGGTGGCGACGGCATCGGCGGCGCGTCGATCCTGGCGTCCGACACCTTCACCGAGGGCGGCCCGACCAAGCGTCCGGCCGTGCAGGTCGGCGACCCCTTCGCCGAGAAGGTGCTGATCGAGTGCTGCCTCGAGCTGTTCCAGAAGGACCTGGTCGAGGGCATCCAGGACCTCGGCGCCGCGGGCATCTCCTGCGCCACCTCGGAGCTCGCGAGCAACGGTGACGGCGGCATGCACATCTCGCTCGACGACGTCCTGCTCCGCGACCCCACGCTCACCGCCGAAGAGATCCTGATGTCGGAGAGCCAGGAGCGCATGATGGCGGTCGTCCGCCCCGACAAGCTCGACGAGTTCCTCAGCGTCGTCGGCAAGTGGGAGGTCGAGACCAGCGTGCTGGGCGAGGTCACCGGCACCGGCCGACTCGTCATCGACTGGCAGGGCCAGGAGATCGTGAACGTCGACCCGCGCACCGTCGCCGTCGACGGCCCGGTCTACGACCGCCCGGTCGCCTACCCCACCTGGATCGACGCGCTGCAGGCCGACACCGCTGCCTCGCTCGACCGCCCGGCCGACGGCCCCGCGCTGAAGGCACAGTTCCTCAGCCTGCTCGGTTCGCCGAACCTGGCGTCGAAGAACTGGGTCACGAACCAGTACGACACCTACGTGCTCGGCAACACCGCGCTGTCCTTCCCCGACGACGGCGGCATGATCCGCGTCGACGAGGAAACGGGCCTCGGTGTCGCCATCGCCACCGACGCGAACGGCCGCTACTGCCAGCTCGACCCGAAGCAGGGTGCCCGTCTGGCCCTGGCCGAGGCGTACCGCAACGTCGCCGTCACCGGTGCCGTCCCCGCCGCCGTCACCGACTGCCTGAACTTCGGCTCCCCCGAGAACCCCGAGGTCATGTGGCAGTTCTCCGAGGCGGTCGAGGGTCTGGCCGACGGCTGCATGGAGCTCGGCATCCCGGTCACCGGCGGCAACGTGTCGTTCTACAACCAGACCGGCTCGACCCCCATCCACCCGACGCCCGTCGTCGGCGTGCTCGGGATCATCGACGACGTCGCCAAGCGCGTGCCGTCCGGGTGGCAGGACGACGGCCACAACATCTACCTGCTCGGCACCACGAGCCTCGAGCTCGACGGCTCCGCGTGGGCCGGCACCGTGCACGGGCACCTGGGCGGGCGTCCGCCGGCGGTCGACCTCGAGCGCGAGAAGGCCCTCGCCGAGCTGCTGTACGCGGCGTCCGGCGAGCAGCTGCTCACCAGCGCGCACGATCTTGCGGACGGTGGCCTCGGCCAGTCGCTCGCCGAGTCCGTGCTCCGCTTCGGCATCGGCGCCCGCGTGGTCCTCGACGAGCTCGAGACCCGCGACGGCATCGACACCGCGACCGCGCTGTTCTCCGAGTCGACCGGTCGCGTCATCGTGACCGTCCGCCGCGAGGACGACGTGCGGTTCCAGGGCATGTGCGACGGCCGGGGCTTCCCGGTGCTGCGCATCGGCGTGACCGACGCGACGTCGAGCACGCTCGAGGTCCAGGGCGCGTTCGAGGCCACGGTCGACGAGCTGCGCGGCACCCACGCCGCGACGCTGCCGGCCCGCTTCGGCGACGTGATCGTCGAGGACGTCACCGAGGGGTACGTCGGCCGCGGGCCGCTCGACTCCGACGGTGCCTTCTCGCCGCGCACCGACGCCTAGGCCCGGGTCGCGGATGCCGATCGTCACCCTGCCCTTCGCCGAGCTCGTCGACCGGTTCGGCCCCGTGCCGGACGGGATCGAGCTGGACGTCTGGGACGTCGAGTCGCCGTACGGTCGCCCGGACGACGTCGCGATCACGTTCCTGCCGTTCTACTTCGAGGGGCGGCACCGCTGGCAGTTCGTGCACGACCTGCCCGAGCTCCAGCTGCTGCAGCTGCCGAGCGCCGGGTACGAGCACGCCGTCCCGCACGTGCCCGGTCACGCGCAGCTGGCGAACGGTCGCGGCATCCACGACGACGAGACCGCCGAGCTCGCGGTCGGCCTCGCGCTGACGTCGCTCCGTGAGATCTCGGCGTTCCAGGTCGACCGTGCCGACGGCGTCTGGGACTCCCGCGAGACCCGATCGCTCGCCGACCGCCGGGTGACCGTCGTCGGCTACGGGGCGATCGGGTCCGCGATCGCCACCCGGTTCGAGGCGTTCCGCACCGAGGTGACGGTGGTCGCCCGGACCGCTCGCGAGCAGGACGGCCGGCACGTGCACGCGTTCGGTGAGCTGCCCGAGCTGGCTCCGACGACCGACGTGCTCGTGCTCATCGCGCCGCTCACCGCCGAGACCGAACGCCTGGTCGACGCGGAGCTGCTCGCGGCGCTGCCGGACGGCGCCCTCGTGGTGAACGTGGCGCGCGGCAAGGTCGTCGACACCGACGCCCTGGTCGCCGAACTGCGGTCGGAGCGGCTGTTCGCGGCACTCGACGTCACCGACCCGGAGCCCCTGCCCGCCGGACACCCGCTCTGGACGACGCCGAACACCGTGCTCACCCCGCACGTCGGCGGCAACACCGACCTGAGCGTGCCGCGGTCGATCGAGCTGATGCGCAAGCAGGTCGCCGCGCTGGCCGAGGGTCGCCCCTTCGAGAACCTGATCGAGTTCTAGCCGGACGCGGCTCCGAACACGACGGCGTCTCGCTCGCCCGTTCCGACGTCGCAGCGCTGTCCAGACGCCGGCGTATCGCTGGCACGCCGCGGTGTCGTCGAGACGCCGCCGAATTCGGGGGCGTCTCGACGACTTCGGGGCGTCACACGAACACGCCGGCGTCACGCAAGCACGAACACGCCGGCGTCACGCGGCACGAACACGCCGGCGTCAGAGTGGGACGACGCAGGTCGGGGTGCCGACCGGGATCTGCGCGACGGCTTCGCCGGGCATGCCCTCGGCGTCGAGCGGCAGCACGGCGACGGCGTCGGACATCTGGTTCGCCACCAGGACGAACCCGGGCACGCGAGCGAAGTGTCGCGGCCAGACCCCCCCGCAGGGCACCGACCCAACGACGGCGAGCCCGCCGTCACGCGCGTCGAGCACCACGAGCAGGTCCCGCCCGCGCACGGCCACGTACACGCGGCCGGCCTCGTCGACCTCGATGTGGCTGAGCAGCGACTCCCCCACGGCACCGTCGAACGTCGGCACGGCAGCGATCGTCACGAACGACCCGGAGTCGTCGCGGCGCAGGCGGTGCACACGCCCGTCGAGTTCACCGGCGACGAGCAGGTCACCGTCGATCCAGGCCATGTGCCTCGGGCCGGCGCCGGGGGTCACGTGGTGCACGCGGAGCGCCTCGATGTCGGGGACCCCGTCGGCCGACACCGTGACGCGGAACTCGTGCAGGGCATCGCCGCCGAGGTCGGCGACGAGCACCGTGCCGTCCGGGGTGGCGATCGACTGGTGGGCGTGCGGGCCGTCCTGGCGGTCGTCGTCAGGACCCGTGGCGTCGGGCAGCACGGCGACTGCGACGGCCTCGGCCGGCACCGAGCGCTGGTCGGTGTCCCCGTGCAGCACCACACCATCGCTGGCGGTCACCGACGCCGCGTGTGACTCGGCCGGGGCGAGGGAGATCGCCGTGACCGTGCCCGAGACGTAGTTCGTGACGACGAGCGCGCCCGAGGGGTCGATCCGCACGTGGCACGGGGCGTCTCCGCCGGCGGGGGCGTCCCACAGGTGCTCGAGTGCGCCGCCCTGCAGCCGGAAGGCCGACACGGCGCCGTCGTTCGTCTCGGAGACCGCGTAGACCCGGTCACCCGAGACGGCGAGGAACGAGGGGTCGTCGAGCACCGCGGCGGTCCGGGGTGCCGGAACGGCTCCGACCGGGCCGGCGTCGACCAGCGAGATGCCCGTGGCGTTGCCGCCACCGGTCGCCGTGTACGACCCGATGAGCAGCGACGGCAGCTCGGCGCTCATTCGTCGCGGCCCGCGATGCGCTCGTGGTGGTGGATGACCTCGGCCACGATGAAGTTGAGGAACTTCTCGGCGAAGGCGGGGTCGAGGTGGGAGTCGGCGGCGAGCGACCGGAGCCGTGCGACCTGGATCCGTTCGCGGTCCGGATCGGCGGCCGGCATGCCCGACTCGGCCTTCAGGTGCCCCACGCGCTGCGTGTACTTGAAGCGCTCCGCGAGCATGTGGATCACGGCGGCGTCGATGTTGTCGATGCTCTGCCGGATGCTCCGCAGTTCGGCGACGGCGCTCGCGTCGGCCTCGGGCAGGGTGACGTCGTCGTTCATGGTCCGAGCCTACTGGCGGACGTGCAGCGGAACCCGGCCCGCTGCTGCGAGAATGTGCACATGTCGGTCCTGCTGGTGATCTCGGGTGTCTGTGCGGTCCTCGCGGGCCTCATCCACGTGTACATCTTCTTCCTCGAATCGGTCATCTGGACCAGTCCGCAAGCGCGCCGGATCTTCGGCATCGCTTCCGAGACCGAAGCCGTGGCGACCCGTTCGCTCGCCTTCAACCAGGGCTTCTACAACCTGTTCCTGGCGATCGGGGCGATCCTGGGCGTCGTGCTCGTGCTGGCCGGCAACACCGTGAGCGGCTGGACCCTCGTGGTGTTCTCGACGGCGAGCATGCTCGGCGCAGCGGTGATCCTGGTCGGCTCGGGTCGCAAGTACGTCAACTCCGCGTTCAAGCAGGGCACGCTCCCCCTGATCGCGCTGCTCTTCGCGCTGCTGGGCTCCACCATCGGCGTCTAGCCCAGCCCCCCGAACTGCGAAAGCGACAGGGTGCCACCGAACATCGGCGACACCCTGTCGCTTTCGCGGTGCTGACCAGCGGTGCTGACCAGCAGAACCGGCCAGCAGCGACGACCTGCTCTAGCCGAGCTTCTCCTCGAACTGCGCCGGCAGCTTGTCGAGCGCCCACTCGATCGCAGCCGTGGTGCCCATCGAGAACGCGGACGAGACGTCCTTGTCGTCGAAGACGATCGAGTGTCCGGCCTCGACCGACGGCACCTTCTGGAACAGCTTGTTCGACGAGGCCTCCGACGCATCGACGTAGATCGGCAGGATCAGCGTCAGGTCGGCGTCGAGCAGGTCGAGGTTCTCGTCGGACAGGTGCACGGAGAACTCCTTGCCGGCCTGCTCGTCGATGGCCTTCGGGATCTCGAAGCCCAGGTTCCGCATGAAGGTCGAACGGCTGTCCGTGGAGGCGTACGCCCCGAAGCCCTCGGAACTGTAGGCACCGACGACGGCCGTCTTGCCCTCGAAGTCCGGGTGCGCCTTGCGTGCTGCGGCGTAGGCGTCGTCGAGGCCGGAGAGCAGCTTCTTGCCCTCGGACTCCTTGCCGAGCGCCTTCGCGATCATGGTCGTCTGCTGCTCGGTCGACGCGAGGTAGTTCGCGCCGCCCTTCGGGATCGCCACGGTCGGCGCGATCGCGGAGAGCTTGTCGTACCGCTCCTTGTCACCCGAGGACTTCACGTCGAGGATCACGTCGGGGTTGAGCTTGAGGATGTCCTCGTAGCTCGGCTCGAGCGTCTGGATGATCTTCGGGGACTTGTCGTACGCACCCTTGAGCCACGGACCGACACCGTCGCCGCCGAACGCGAGCCAGTCACTCGCGCCGACCGGCTGCACACCGAGTTCGAGCGCGGTCTCGGCGTCGCCCCACCCGAGCGCGACGACGCGCTTCGGTGCCGACTCGATGGTGGTGGTGCCGAGGCCGGTCGTGATCGAGACCGGGAACGCGGCGTCGGACGACCCCGACGACGCCGAGTCGGTCGAGGAGCCGGAGCCGGACGCGCAGCCGGCGAGGACGAGGGACGCTGCGACGACGGCGCCGGCTGCGGCGAGCACGCGTCGGAGACGCAAGGGAGAACGGTTCACGAAGGGTAGCCTAACCTAACGGGGTGCGCAGGAAAACGGCTGGCTAGGCTGGGTGACCGTGGCGTTCACCGATCCAGGCCGCACGCACCTCGCGGTGCTCGGCTCCCCCATCGCGCACTCGCTCTCGCCCACGCTCCACGCTGCGGCCTACGATGCGCTCGACCTGCCCTTCACGTACGGGAGGCACGAGGTCGCGTCCGGCGAGCTCGCCGCGTTCGTCGCGGGGCTGGGTCCGGAATGGCGTGGGCTGAGTCTCACGATGCCGCTCAAGCGCGAGGTCCTGCCGCTGCTCGACCGCACCACCCCGCTCGTCGACGAGCTCGGGGTCGCCAACACGGTCGCGTTCCGCCACGAGGGCTCCACGCTCGTCCGAGCCGGCGCGAACACCGACGTACAGGGGCTCGTCCGCCCGGTCGAGGCACTCGGACACCTGCCCGGCGAGGCCACGATCCTGGGCGGCGGAGCCACCGCGGCGAGCGCCCTGACCGCTGCCGTCCGGCTCGGGGCGTCGCTCGTCCGGGTGTTCGTCCGCGACACCGCGAAGACCCGTGCGCTGGTCGACCTGGCCGTCCGGCTCGGGGTGACGCTCGAGGTCCACCCCCTGACCGAACTCGCCGGCACCCACCACGGGTTCGTCCTCTCGACGCTGCCGGGTGGTGCCGCCGACCCGCTCGAGTTCCGGCCGTCGGGGCCGGACGCCGTGCTCTTCGACGTCGCCTACGAACCGTGGCCCACCGTGGTCGCCAGCCGCTGGACCGACGCAGGGGGTCGCGTGCTGAACGGCCTCGACATGCTCACCGAGCAGGCGATCGGGCAGATCCGGTTCTTCCTGACCGGTGACGAGGACGAACTGCTCCCCGACGAGGCCGGGGTCCGCCGGGCGATGCGCACCGCGGTCGACCTGCCCGCAGTCATCGGCAGTTAGCCGGCCCCGGCAGCGCTCGCTCAGCCGCGGGACCGCGCCTCGGCGTCGAGCAGCGCGACGGAGACGTCCCACAGGCGATCGGCCTGGTCCGGATCGAGGGCCCAGGGCAGCACGCCGTGCAGGCCGTCCTCGATCCGCTCCACCACCGCCGCTTCGTGGCAGTCCTCGAAGTACCGGCCCGTGACCCCGTCGAGTTCCGGTGCGGTGGCGAGCAGGACCGAGGTCGCGGCTCCCTGCTCCGGGGACTTCACGGCGTCGGCCGCGGCGATCTTCGTGGCGGCCAGCACCTCCGGGTCCCAGTGCTTCTGCAGCCCGGTCCAGATCCCGCCGGGCATGAGGGCGTTCGCGGTGATGCCGTCGGCGGCCCACCGGCGGCCGGCAGCGACGGCGAACAGCACGTTGGCGGTCTTCGACTGCCCGTACGCGAGTCCGGGCTCGTAGCGGCGCCGGCGGAAGAACAGGTCGTCGAACACGACGGGCGAACCACCGTGGCCACTCGACGACACCGAGACGATCCGTGCCGAACCCGAGGCGGCCAGGGAGTCGTGCAGCCCGAGCGCGAGGGCGAAGTGCCCGAGGTGGTTGGTCGCGAAGTGCGACTCCCACCCGGCGGGCGTGTACGACTCGGGCGCGTCCATGATGCCCGCGTTGGCGACGAGCACGTCGAGCGGCCCCGACCACGCTGCGGTGAAGGCCTCGACGGAAGCCGGCCGGTCCAGGTGCAGCTCCACGACGGCCGGTGCTTCCGTCCCGGTCGTCCGGGCGATGTCGTCCGCCACCCGTCGGCCGGCATCGACGTCCCGCACCGCGAGCGTCACGCGCGCTCCGGCTCCGGCGAGTGCTCGGGAGGTCTCCTCGCCGATGCCGGACGCCGCACCGGTGACGATCGCCGTGCGCCCCGACAGGTCGAGGCCGTCGACGACCTCGGCGGCCGTGGTCCGGTCGCCGAAGCGGGTGAGGTCGCGTTCGGGCATGTGGGCTCCTGTCAGCTGGCGTGGTGCGCAGTCATCAGGCGACCACGCCGTCCACGTAGAACCATCGTCCCTGCTCGCGGACGAAGTCGCTCGTCTCCTCGAGCGTGCCGCGCTCGTCGTCGGAACGCCACCACGCGCGGAACGTGACGGTGCCGTGGGAGTCGAACGGGCCTCCCGAGGTGGTCGCCAACACGTCCAGCCGGGTCCAGCGCTGGGTCGGGTCCAACTCGAGACCCGCGGGGCGGGTGCGCGGGTGCCAGGTGAGCAGCAGGTACTCCGGCAGGCCCAGCGCGAAGGCGCTGAAGCGGGAGCGCATGAGCCGTTCCGCGGTCGGTGCGACGGCCCCGGCGTGCAGGGGGCCGCAGCACTCGCCGTAGGGGTTGCCGCTCAGGCAGGGGCAGCGCGTCGTGTCGGTGACCACCGGCCGAACGCTAGTCGACGATGGACAGCGTGACGGTGATGTTGCCGCGGGTGGCGTTCGAGTACGGGCAGATCTCGTGTGCACGCTCGGCCAGGCGCTGGCGCTGCTCCTGCGGGGCGTTCGGGGCGTAGACGTCGAGCTCCACGGCGAGACCGAAGGCGCCGTCGCCGGTACCGCCGATGCCGACCTCGGCGGAGACCTCGGCTCCGGTGGTGTCGACCTCGAGCTCCTTGCCGGCGGCGTGCAGGGCACCGAGGAAGCACGCGGCGTACCCGGCGGCGAAGAGCTGCTCGGGGTTCGTGCCCTCGCCGCTGCCGCCCATCTCCTTGGGCGGGCGGGTGTCGAGGTCGAGCCGGTCGTCCTCGCTGCGGACGTGTCCGTCGCGGCCGCCTCCGGTGGCGTGGGCAGCGGCGGTGTAGACGATGTCGAGACTCATGGTCCGAGGTCACCGTGCTCGCCTGGACGAACCCTGAGCGGGAGCACCACGTCGCGGGTGCGGCGGCTCCGGGCGCAGGGCGCTCGGGCGTGTCCGGGTGGGGCGGCGCGGGGCCGGCGCGCGGTGCGGGTGCGAGCGCGTCGCTTGGTGAGCAGAAGATGTCGGGTGCCCCGCCCGCACCCGACATCTTCTGCTCACGAACGCGGGCGCCCGGGCACCTGGCGCCCTCACCGGGTAGACATGATTGATGTTCACGCTCGGCTGGCAGGTCTTCCGCCGGCACGTCACGGACGTGCTGGATCCGGCACGCGTCCGCCGTGCCGCCCTGTGGTCCGGCATCGCGGCGGTCGTCGCGCTGGTCGGCATGGCCGTCCTGGAGGCCCGGGTCGACTGGACGGGGACCACTCCGGTCCGCAGCGTGGTCGCGATGGTGCTGCTGGCGCTCGGCGTCGGACTGCTCACCTTCGCGTGCATCCCGACGTGGCAGCCGCCGGACCCCTCGACGACGATCAACGGTCGGCAGGTGCGGCCCTCGTGGCAGCTCGCCGCCCGGGGAGCCACGCAGCTGTACGTGCAGCGTCGGCCGGTGCCGGTCCTGCCGGAGCACCGCGAGATCGTCCGCACCGACACCGTCCTGCTGCGGCGGGGGTTGATCGGCACGCTCGCCCGCGTCGCACCGTTGCTCGGTTCGGGTCTCGTCGCCGTCCTCGGGGCGTTCGTCCTCGGGCCCGCCAGCTGGTTCCACGTGCTCTTGATCGCCGTGTACACGATCGGGTTGTCGGAGTACTTCGTCCACCTCGGCCGCTCCGAACGAGCCCGCCTGGCCGCCGAGTCCCTCGACCCCGCACCCGCACCCGCACCCGCACCCGCACCCGAGACCCCCGCGCGCCCCACTTCGTGAGCAGAAGCGGTCGAGTCGCCGTCGGGCACTCGACCATTCCTGCTCACGAAGCGGAACAGGACACCCCGACGCGCACCACTGTCGGCGGCGACGGGCACACTGGGCGCATGTGTGGAAGGTTCGTCGTCTCCGACACCACGGCCGATCTGTTGCCCGAGCTCATGGGCGAGCTCGCCGCCCGGACCGAGCACGTCGACGAGGACACCGGCGAGGTGCACCCCGGCCTCGCCCCGAGCTGGAACGTCGCCCCGACCAACCCCGTGTACGCCGTCCGCCAGCGGCACGGCGAACGGGAACTGCCGCAGATCAGCTGGGGCTTCGTGCCGAGCTGGGCGAAGGACTTCCAGAAGCAGCGCCCGAAGCCGATCAACGCCCGCATCGAGACGGTCGCGACGAGCGGCATGTTCAAGCGGGCCTTCGCCACGAACCGCTGCATCGTCCCGGCGCAGGGGTACTACGAGTGGGTGGTGCGCGAGGACGGCAAGGAACCCCACTTCGTGCACGAGCCCGGCGGCGCCCTGGCGATGGCCGGCGTCGTGAGCGCCTGGCCCGACCCCACGAAGCCCGAGGGCGACCCGGACAAGTGGCGCCTGTCGCTCGCGATCATCACCCGTGACGCCCACGTCGCCCCGGGCGAGGTCCACGACCGCATGCCCGCGTTCCTGACGCCCGACGGTTACGACGACTGGCTCGGCGGCGACCTGCACGCCGACGACCTGCTGGCCCTGCTCGACCACGAGTCGCTGACGGTGGCCGCGGGCCTTGCGCAGTACGAGGTCTCCCGCACGGTGAACAGCGTGCGGAACGACGGACCGCAGCTCATCGCGCCCGTCGCGTAGGCGGTCGCGCCCCGCGCGCGGACAGGAGGCCCGGATCACCGCAG
>NZ_MJGT01000046.1:57194-94687 GCF_001864975.1 Curtobacterium sp. MMLR14_002 | reverse complement strand
GCGGTGATCCGGGCCTCCAGTCCGGTGCCCTGTTACGGACGTGCGCTGCGGCGGATGCCCGGCGCGACGCGGACCGCGTTCCGCCGTCGGGTCACCAGGAGCACGCCCGCCAGCATGAGCGCGAGTGCCGCGAGCCCGATGCCGACCAGCCCGGTCGCGCCCGTGAAGGCGAGCTCGGTGCCGTGGACGATCGCGGCGAGCCCGGTCGGGAACCGAACCGTGACGGTCGCGCTGACCGTCTGTCCCGCGCTGTCGGTGACCTCGTAACCGACGAAGGTGGTTCCGGTGAAGCCTTCCTGCGGGGTGAAGACGACCCGGCCGTCTCGGATCGTCCACGTGCCCTGGTCGGCGATGACCACCCGGTCGGTCGGTGTGCCGGACTCCGGGTGCAGCAGGTGCAGCGTGCCGGGCTCGAACGTGGCGCCGCCGGTGGCGGAGTCGTTGTCGAGCGGATCCACGACGGCCCGGTGTCCGACGATCCCGGTGGCGGAGTCGTCGGTGGCGACCGCCGCGGCGACCACGGTCATGGTCGCGGTGGCGGTGGCCGTCTGCCCCGAGGCGTCCGTCACCGTGTAGGTGAAGGCGTCCGTGCCGGTGAAGCCGGCGGCCGGGGTGTAGACGTACGCGCCGTTCCGCTGGATCGTGACGGTGCCGTGGGCGGGCTTCCGGGCCGGGGCGGCGGTGAGGCCGGCGCCCTGGTCGTCGGCGAGCAGGCCGTGGCGGGCGTCGCGGGTGACGGGGGTGCCGGACACGGTGTGCCCGGAGTCGTCCGCCGCGGCGATGCCGACCGTGATCGTGACGGTGGCGTCGACCTGCTGCTGCATCGAGTCCTGCGCACGGTACGTGACGGTGTCGGTGCCCGAGAAGCCCTTCGCCGGGGTGTAGACGAACGTCCCGTCGGCGGCGATGGAGGCCCTGCCGTGACGGGCCTGACCCACCGCGACGACCGTCAGGGCGTCACCGTGGTCGTTGCCGAGCACGCCGTGGCCGGCGACCCGGACCGTCTTGCCGGCCGTGGTCGTGGCCTTGTCGTCCTTCGCGGCCGGGGCGACGTCGATGACGACGCGCGCGAACGCCGCGGTGCCGTCGGCGTCGTTGGCCGAGTAGGTGAACCAGTCACGGCCGGACCAGTTCGACGTGGGCGTGTAGACGTACGAGCCGTCCTTCTCGAGCGACAGCTTTCCGTTGAACGGCTTCGTCTCCATGGCGGCCCAGAGCCCACGACCGGAGTCACCGACCAGCACGCCCTTGTCGGCGGTCATGCGCATGCTGCGGTTGGTCGACATGGTGTGCCAGTGGTCGACCGCAGCGACGCCGACGACGACCGTGACCGTCGCGGTCGAGGTCCGTCCGGCGCCGTCGGTCACCGTGTACTCGAACGTGTCCGCGCCGGAGAAGCCCTTCGCCGGGGTGTAGACCAGCGAGCCGGGCTCGGTTCCCTCGGTCACGGTGCCGTGCTCGGCGCGGCCGTGCGCCGTGACGGCGAGGCCGGTGCCGCGGTCGTTGCCGGTCAGGGTCGCGCCGCTGATCGGCAGCGCGGTGTTGGCCGCGGTGCGCAGGGCGTCGGCGACCGCGGTCGGCGTGACGGTCACGGTGACGGTCGCCGTCGCGGTGCCGCCGGTCGGGTCGGTCACCGTGTAGGTGAACGTATCCGTGCCGGAGAACCCCTCGGCGGGCGTGTACGTCACCGAGCTGGCACCGGTCGGGCCGGTTGCGCCGCCGCCGGTTCCGCCTGCCGTCGTGCTGCCGGTGATCGTCGCGGTGCCGTGGCCGGGCTTCGAGACCGCGGTGACGGCGAGCTTCGTGCCCGAGTCGTTGCCGGTGACGGCGACGTCGACGGGGGTCGCGGCGCTCGTCGTCGCGGTGTCCGCGGCGGCCTTCGGGGCGACGACGATCGTCACGGTGCCCGTGGTCGTCCCGCCGGAGCCGTCGGTGACCGTGTAGTCGAACCCGTCCGGGCCGGAGTAGCCCGGCTCGGGCTTGTACGTGTACGAGCCGTCCTCGTCGACCGTCACGTCACCGTGCGAGGGCTTGGTGTGGTCGGTGACCGCCAGGTCGGTGCCCTTCGCACCGTCGAGCAGTCCGGTGCCGGCCGGCACGGTGGTGGTGGCGTCGGCCTCGGCCGAGGTCGACCCGCCACCGGCGACCGGGGTGACGGTGACCGTCACGGTGCCGGTGTTCGTGGCGCCCGACGGGTCCGTCACCGTGTAGGTGACGGTGTCCGTGCCGGAGAAGCCGTCCTTCGGCGTGTACGTGATCGTGCCGTCGTCGTTGCGGGTCGCGGTGCCGTTCTCCCCGTCGGTGACGGACACGACGGTCAGGCCGGTGCCGTGGTCGTTGCCCGTCAGGGCGCCGGAGGTGACTGTGGTGCTGCCTCCCGCCGCGACGGTGACGGTGTCGAGCTCCGTGCCGGGGCGGACCGTGACCGTCACGGTGCCGGTGGTGGTGCGACCGGCGGGGTCCGTCGCCGTGTAGGTGAAGGTGTCCGTCCCCGAGAAGCCGTCCTTCGGCGTGTACGTGTACGAGCCGTTCGCGGCGAGCTCGACCGTGCCGTGTGCGGGCTGCTGGTCGACGGCCGCGGTCAGGCCGGTGCCCCGGTCGTTCGCGAGCACGCCGTCGCCCTTCGCGACGGTCAGCGTCGAGCCGGCCGTGGCGGTGGCGGTGTCGGCCGTGGCGCGGGGGCCGACGACGACGGTGACCGTGCCGGTCGTGGAGCGGCCTGCTCCGTCGACCACCGTGTAGGTGAAGGTGTCCGTGCCCGAGAAGCCGTCGGCCGGGGTGTAGACGACGCGGCCGGTGGCTCGGTCGAGCGTGACGGTGCCGCGGGCGGCGCCGGTCTCGCCGGTGCCGGTGCCTGTGCCGGTCTCGCCGGTGCCGGTGCCTGTGCCGGTCTCGCCGGTGCTGTTGCCGGCGCCGCCGGCGGCCCCGCCTGCGGTCACGTCGGTCACGATCAGCCCCGTGCCCCGGTCGTTGCCGGTCAGGGCGGCGGCGTCGAGGGTCAGCGCCTGATCGGCCCGGGTCGACACCGTGTCGGCGGTCGCGACGGGCCGCACGGTGATCGTGACGGTCGCCGCACCGGTGGTGACACCGCTGCCGTCGGTCACCGTGTAGGTGAACGAGTCGGTGCCGGACGCTCCGACGGTCGGCGTGTACTCAACCGAGCCGTCCGCTGCGACGACGGCCGTGCCGTGGGACGGACCGGTGACGATCGTGGTCTCGAGGTCCGAGCCACGGTCGTTCGCCTGCACGTCGATCGTCACCGGGGTGCCGGAGTCCGTCGACGCGGTGTCGGCGCCGATGGTCGGGTTGACCGTGATGGTGACGGTCGCGGTGCTCGGCGAGCCGGAGCCGTCGACCGCCGTGTACGTGAACGCGTCGGGGCCGGAGTACCCCTCGGCCGGCGTGTACGTGAACGTGCCGGTGGCCTTGTCGAGTGTCAGCGCACCGTGCGAGGGGGACGTGTTCGACGCCACGGTGAGCCCGGTGCCGGAGTCGTTGCCGAGCACGCCGGTCGCACGGGTGTCGGCCGTGGCCGTTACCCCCGCGGCGACCTTGACGGTGTCGTCCTGCGCGGCCGGGGCGACCTGCACGGTGACGGTGACGGTGTCGGTCCCGCCGCTGCCGTCGGTCACCGTGTACGCGAAGGAGTCAGTGCCGGAGAACCCGGCTGCCGGGGTGTACGAGTACGAGCCGTCCGGACGCACCGTCGCCGAACCGTGCGCGGGGGTGCTGTTGCCCGTGACCGTCAGGCCGGTGCCCAGGTCGTTGTCGAGCACGTTGCCGGTCGTCGTCGACCCGGCCGTCGCGGTGGCAGCATCGGCCGTCGCGGTCGGCAGCACGGTGAGCCGCACCGTCGCGGTGACGGTCGCGCCGGAGCCGTCCTTCGCGGTGTACGTGAACGCGTCCGGGCCGGAGTACCCCTTGTCGGCGCCGTAGGAGAACGACCCGTCGGGGCCGATCTTCACCAGACCGTGCGACGGCTGACCGTGACCGGTGAGGGTCAGGTCCGACCCCCGGTCGTTCGCCAGCACGCCGTCCGCGGCGTTCACCGTGAGCACGGTGCCCGCGTGCACGCTGTACGCGTCGTCGGAGCCCTTCGGTGCGACGGTGACGGTCACGGTGCTGGTCGAGGTCTGCCCGGAGGAGTCCTTCGCCGTGTACTGGAACGTGTCCGAGCCGGAGAACCCGCCGGCCGGGGTGTACGTGTACGAGCCGTCGGCCGCGACCGTGGCGGTGCCGTGCGCCGGCGTGGTGTTCGAGACCACGGACAGGCCGGTCCCCTGGTCGTTCGCGAGCACACCCGAGGCAGCCGGCACCGACAGCACCGTGCCCGTGGGGGTCGTGGCGGTGTCGCTGCTGGTGGTGACGTGCGTGGCCTTCAGCGTGTTCGTGAAGGTGACCAGGACGTCCGTGCCGTCCGCGGTGGTGGCTGCCGGGAACGTGAAGGTCCCCGTCGTGCCGGTGCCGCTGGCGACGACCGCGTCGCTGTTCAGGTTCACGGCCTTCCACGTGGTCGTGTAGTTCGACGGGTCGGTGGTCCCCACCGCCGTCTGGCGGGCGGTGTAGGTCTTGTTCGGGGTCGACAGGACCGCGCCCGCCTTCTGGGGCTGCGTGCCGGCGGCCGTGCCGTTGGTGGTGGCCGTGTTGCCGGTCGAGACGCCGCCCCCGGTCACCGCCAGACCGAACTGGTCGGACGGACTCCACCGCTGGTCGACGCTCGACTGCGCCGCCAGGGTGTTGGCGTAGTTGCAGGACGCCAGGTCGCTCGGTGCGTAGCCGTTCGCGATCGTGAACGTGCTGACCTGCGCGCCCGAACCCGGATCGATCTTGTACATCGTGGAGCCGACCGAGGCGAACAGGTAGCCGTCGGACGAGAACGCGATGCCGGGGCTACCGCTCGTGCTCGCGTCGATCGGCAGGGTCGCGACCTTCGAGGTGGTCAGAGCTGTGGTGCCCGCGGTCGTCGGGACCGTCTCGGTATCGACGCGACGGATCTCGTTGCCGGTGACGACGAACAGCAGCCCGCGGGTGCTGAACGCCATGTCACCGTTCTTGTTGGTGAGCAGGTTGCCGATGGTGCCGACCTGGCCGATCTTCGCGCCGGTCTTCGTGTCGTACGCACCGAGGTACGCGGGGTTCGCGCCGCTCGCGTAGTAGTAGATGCCGGTCGCCGGGTTGATCGCACCACGGAGCAGCTGGTGGCTGCCGTTCGGGTCCGCGGCGGTCACGTCGGCAATCCGGGCATCGTTCACCGCGTCGTACCCGGTGATCGTGTTGCCGTTGTTGATCGACGCGTACGCGGCGACACCGTTGCGGGCGACCGCGAGGGCGTTGTCGCCCGGCGCCATGCTCGTGACGTTCGTGACGGCACCGGTGGTGGCGTCGATGGCGGCGAGCTGGTTCGCGGCGGTGTTGATGCCGTACAGCGTGTTCTGGTCGCAGGCCAGCGCGCCGGCTGCGGCGGCGGGGTCGGCCACGACGGCCTGGGTCAGACCGACGCCGGCGAGGAGCGCGGCGCCGAGCATGGCGACGGCGCGCAGGCCGGGATGGCTTCTGGGCACAGCGGTGCCCGGGTTCGTACGCTGCATGATCACTTTCGGGTCGAGACGATGCGGGCACCGAGACCGACCGGAGGATCAGGGAGAACGGTCGTTGGCGCCAGGTTGATCCTGGCAGTTCCTCGTGTTCGGATGGGGACAATCCGGGTCCCCAATAGGGGGGACCACTCGTTCAGGGGGTACGCGGCGGTCCGGCACGTCTCGGTCCGCCGTTGCGAGCCGTTCGCGCCCCGGGCGCACGGAAGAACCCCCGCCGGCAGGCCGGCGGGGGTTCGAGGATCAGCGAGCGATCAGCAGTGGATCACGCGGTCGGACGGATCACGTCCGGCAGCAGCACGTGCAGGCGCTCGGACAGGCGCGCCTTCGCCTCGTCGAGCGAGCGGAAGTCCCCGACGTACTCACCGAAGGTGTCGGAGACGAAGAAGTGGTTGCCCTGACGGTCGACGGTGCCGCCGTAGTAGCCGCCGTAGTTCGCGACCCACAGGCCGGTGTCGGCCTGGGCCCACGAGATGCGGACGGGGGCTGCCTGCACGGGAGCCACGACCTGGGCCTCGATCTCGGCGATGACCTCGATCGTCTGGGTGTCCAGGGTCACCTCGGCCTGCTGGCGGTGGGCGACGGTCGTGCTCATGGTCATGCTCCTTCGTGCTGTGCTGCGTACTGGGTGGTGCCGGTGGTTCCGGGTGGTGCGGGCGTCGCGATCGACGCCGGTGGAGCTGGTGTCCGTCGTCGTCACTCGACCGGCCGGATGACCGGCGGGAGCATGACGTGCAGCTGGTCCTCGAGCTTGGTCTGTGCCTCTTCGAGGGAGGAGAACTCGCCCACGACGAGCCCGAAGGTGTCGGAGGCCACGTAGCGGTCGTCGCGCTTGTCGACGCTGCCGCCGAAGTACCCGCCGTAGCCGGCGATCCACTCGCCCTGGTCTTCCTGCACCCAGGTGACCTTGGCGCGCTTGGGGCGCGAGGAGAGCGCTGCATCGGCCTCGAGGATCGCGATGGTGTCCACGGTGTCGGTGTCGAGGGTGACCTCGGCCTGCGTCGCGTTGTTCACGGTGATGCTCATGTCGCTCTCCTTCACGATCCGGGGTACATCTGCTGACACCAGAACGCTACGAGAAGTGCCGAGGGGATCGCCAGCCAGGCCCGTCGATTCACGGGTTTCGTCAATGCCGTCCATCGGGCAGCCCCGGATTTCCGGGCAGGTGCGTCGCACTTCCGGGGTACAGCGCCAGGATCGGGGTACTCGTTTTCCGGATCGCCGGGATCGGGGGACGAGATGGTGCGGACACCTGCCTGGAGGCGCGACTCGCTAGCGTCGGCACGTGACCTCCGACAAGCCCCGCGTCGACGACCGCGCTCCGGCCACCTGGCGCAGCCGTCGGTTCGCGACGGGGCTGGCGATCGCCTACGGCGTCGCCCTGGCGCTCGTCGGGTTCTGGGGCTCCCCCGTCGACGCCGCAGGGGCCCCGTGGCTCACCCGTGTCCTCGCAGCCGCGCACCGTCACGGTCTGCCCGAGCGCATCGACTACGCCACCGTGGAGTCCCTGGCGAACGTGGTCTACTTCGTGCCGCTCGGCCTGCTCGTGGTGCTGCTCGCCGGTGCGCGCTGGTGGTGGGCCGCCATCGCCGCGGGGCTCGTCGTCAGCACGTGCATCGAGACCGGTCAGGCACTGTTCCTGCCCGCCCGCACCGCGACCATCGACGACGTCGTCGCCAACGGCGTGGGGGCACTCCTGGGGGCCGTGGTGGGTGTGCTGCTGCTCAGCCGTGCAGCTCGGCGTCGCTGAGTACGATCTCCGGACACGAAGAAGCCCCCGGAGCAGATGCTCCGGGGGCTTCGTTCAGTGTGTCGAGACTCAGACGGACTCGCGCTGGCGGCGGACCGAGCCGCGGACCAGCAGGAGGCCACCACCGAGGACGACTGCGCCGCCGGCGACCCAGATGGCGAGCATCGAGATCGTGGAGCCGGTGAAGGCGAGGGTTCCGTCGCCGGCACCGGCGGCCGGCACAGCAGCGGCACCGTCAGCCGGGACGACCGTCAGGGCCGAGGTGGCGACGTTGCCCGAGGTGGCGCCGGTCGCGGTGAGCGAGTAGGTGCCCGAAGCGCCCTGCGGCAGCGTGACCGAGACCGAGGCGGCACCGTTGGACGAAGCCGTGTAGGTCTTCGAGACCGTCGTGATGGGCAGCGCGCCCAGCGTGACGGCGCCCGCACCGGTGACCGAGACCGTGACGGTCTCGTTCGGCGCGAACGAGCCTGCGGCGAAGCCGACGACCGCGGTACCACCGGCGACGGCCGGGCCGGAGACGCTGACGTTCGAGGCAGGCACGTAGCCCGCGGCGTTGGCGGCGGTCGGGATGGCGACGAACGCGGCAGCAGCCAGAACGACTGCAGCGATGATCTTCTTCATGGAGGAGTCCCCTAGATGCTGATGGCTTCGCGCGGATGAAAGTGCGACCAGCCCCAGTTACTTGCAGGCGCGATTGCGAAGTTCGCTCAATCTACCGGGGATTCACAGCTCGTGACCAGCGGTTGTGTAACAGAGCGGTGAACACCCGGCGTCGACACCGCGTCGACCGGAGTGCGGCCCTGCCCGGACGGCCCGAGCCACTCGACGCGGATTTTTGTGCTTTTTCCTGGTGAGAGCAGCGTTTCGAACTGCGCAACGGGGTGCTTTCCGTCCATCGCAGTCTGTGGCGACGCAGGTCGCTCATCCTGAGACGAGGTGACGTAGACCCCCGAAGAGGGGGCGTAGACGGCAACGTTTGTCCGCACAGCGCCGCGTGCAACGCCGAACGCACCGGCACCTGTCACGTAGTCGGGCAGGTTCGTCGCGGCATCAGCGGGTGCCGTGTTCTTCAAGGTGACCTCGATGGTCCACGTCGGCCGGCCATCCTTCCGGCACACTTGACTACCAACGGAGACGGTCTTCTCGAGGTAGTAGTCCATCTTCGCCCCGGTCGCGTCGTTCAGGTAGACACCGAACTGCTGCGAGCTCGAGTCGCTGATCGGCAGCCCACCCGCGATGGCGGTCCCGACGAGCTCCGACTGCTCGTTCTTGTCGGCGCTCCAGAGCTTGACCCGTCCCTCGTCGACACCTGTCGTCAGCGCCGCGATGAACTGCTTGGGGTCAAAGCCGCCCGCGGACACCTTCGTGAACACCGCGCTGGCTGCTGAAGCGAAGAACAGGTCCTGCACCGCAGGATCAGGGTACTTCGCGTACGCGTCACTGAGCAGCAGCTGTACCGCATTGTCCGAGGTCAGCCGGTCCCCCGTCGGCAGGTCGACCGGTCCGGTCGCCTTCAGGATGTAGCCGAGCGTCACGGGGTCGATCGACAGTACGCCGTCGACCCGCTGCCCGAACTGCCGCTTCCACATCTCCCGCGCCAGCTTCGCCGAGGTGTCGAATCGTGGCGTCAACGTGACGTCCTGGATGAACTCCCCGGTGATCGAGCCGTACAAGCCCTGCGTCTCCGTGCTCAGTGGCAGTACTGGTTTGTCGGCCTGCGGGAAGTCGGACGTCGACGCCTGCTGCCCGAGCGAGATCGCACCGTCCCGGATGTCCAGCAGCGCAACGGCTCCGGGGATCCCTCCACCGGCACGCAGCTCCGCGTTGTTCTGAAACATCACGAGGTATTGTTTCGTGCCGCCCGCGCCGAGCATCGACGGTGCGAGCCGCACGACCCTGTTAGCCGAGTCGGCCTGCGCGGACGCAGACGACAGGGATGACCGGAGTTTGTTCACCGCGTGCGACACGGCTGACACCGTGTTGCTGGTGTCGATCTCACCCGCGGAACGCGTGGCCGCCCTGAGCGTTGCCGTAGCCTTCGCGACGGCCGGCTGCGCCGCCACCAACGGCTGGAGGTTGATCTTCCCGGCTTCCGGCTTGAAAGCGTCGACGTCTACGTCCCCGAGGACCCCTGCGACAGGTCGGACGGCGTCGCTGGCGACATCGTCGACCACCACAGCTATCTGTCGGACGGCGCGGAGGTTCCCGCCTACGAGCGGGGCGTGCTCGAAAGCCGCCCACACCGGATCGCTCGTCTTCGATCGCGCATCCGCGGCGCTCGATTCCAGTTTCGCAGCCGTCCGTTGCGCTGCCTCAGAGTCGCCCTGCTCGAGCTGGGACCGGAGCGTCGAAACATGGGCGACCGCCTCTTCGAGGTCCTGCTTCGCGAGCATCCCCCGGATGGCCACCCACGCGATCGAGGCGATCACGAGCAAGACGAGGAAGAGGACGCCCCACAAGAACCACCGGGGACGGGAGCCCCAGAGTCGAGCAGCGCGTCGAGACTCGGGTTCGTCCGACATGGACTCATCTTAGGATGGCGTCAGCACCGAACCGGGCGTGATTGCGGGAGAGGGCTGAACGTCTGTACGAACGACCCGAGGATTCCGTCAGAGTGATGTCTCAACCGAAGTCCGTGGCGCTCTCCGTCATGTTCAACAACGAAGCCACGATCCGAGGGATGGTTCAGTCGCTTGCCGCGAACGCGGAGAGCATCGACGAGGTCGTGCTGGTGGACAACGGATCGTCCGATCGGACGATCGAGGTTGCTCGGGATGCGCTCCGAGCGGTCGATCTGCCAGCGGTCATCGTGCCCTCGAGCAATAGTGGATTCGCTGGCGGCTACGAAACAGCCCGGCTGTCCATCTCGACCGCCGGAAACTTGCTCTGCGTCAACCCGGACGTGGAGCTCGCCCCGGGCACGGTCCAACTCCTCCTTGAGGCGGCCCGGTTGCCCGGAGTGGCGATCGCGACGGCGCCGCTGCACAACCTCGACGGAACCGAAGACACGGCGTCACGACGTCGGCTTCCAACTCTGCGTGGAGCATCGATGTACGCGGTGCTCGGGAAGCTCATGCCAGCGAGGGCGCGGTACAACGCAGTGCAGCGAGACAAGTTGAGTAGCGGCCCCGTTCTCGCGGACGGAACGGTGACAACCCGCGTCGAAGCGACCACTGGGGCGTTGATGATGCTCTCGCAGAACTTCCGCTCGAGCCACACGACGGTCTTCGATCTCGATTACTGGATGTACGGAGAAGACCTCCAACTCTGCCTGGACGCTGCGCGCGATGGGCAAGCCGTGCTCATGGTCGAGACCAAGGCCTCGATACATGTCAAGGGGGCTTCGAGCGGCTTCCCGCGCTCGCGAGCATCTGACCGTGCTTTCCACAATGCGTTGCGGACCTACTACCGCAAGAACCTTCGACGGAACCTCTTCGAGCAGATCGTTATCGATGCGGCGATCGAGATCCGCTTCAACTACTCGCGGCTCCGTTCGACGCTTGCTCACAAGCGCAGCGCTAGGCGCCTCCGTTGACGGAGTCGCTGCCACGCTGGCAGCGGTACCTTCCGGTGGCCACCATCGCCGTCGGACTGCTTCCGATCCTGCTCGCGCCGTTGCGCGCACGAGAGTTGAGCCCAGATGGACGCGGCGAGTTCGCCTTCTTCCAATCCGCGTTCACGATTATCAGCGCCGCGGGAGCGCTCGGCGGGCGACACGCTTATTACGCGATGCGAGGGGCCGGCCAATCGGATTCGCCTTTGCTCGGCCCAGGAGCAGCGATCTCAGCATGGATCGCAGCTGGAGCCGTGGGAGCCCCCCTCCTCGTGATCAGCCTGTTCCAGCATTCGATACCGACATCGATCCTCATCGCCGCGATCCTCGCAGCGGGGCCACTGCACCTGTTTGTGCAACTGCAGCTTGCACGAGCGCAGTACGAACGTCAGGCACTTCGTGTCGCATTGACAACAGGAGTTCCTGCGCTCTGGGAGTTCGTTGCGAACCTCGTCCTCGTTGCCGCGAACGCCATGACAGTACTCAGCGTGTCTGCTGCAACGGCAGTTGCGGAGGTGCTGCGAGGGATTGTTTCCCGCCGCCGACGCGCCCACGCACCCCGCGATCTTCGCGCAGTTCGTCGAAAATACAACCGTCAGCTCTGGCGGTACGCCCCTGTCGGCATCATGCCGATGCTTGTGAGCAACATCGATGTGATCGTCTACGGTGCGACCCTTCCCCAGAACGAACTTGGGTACTACGCCGTAGCCAAGCTTGCAGTCACGCTCCTCATCTTTGCAACGGTTGTGATCGAAGGCCGTTTCGTGCGTTCCGAGCAGCAGTTTGCGCGGTCCGCCCTGTTCACACTCCTGTCGCTCGGCATGACAGCGCTCTTGGGCGGCATCCTCGGGACGATCCTTGTCCCGCCGCTGTTCGGTTCGGCATATCAGCCGGCAGCAGACGTGTTCGGGCTGATGGCTGCTGTCGGATTCGTTGGCGGAGCACATGTGCTCTTCACCGCCCGCGCCGCGAGCCGGCAACTCGGAGTACTCGCACTGCTGAGTTCAACCGCAGTGTTCGTCACCACGGCCGCCGCGTCAGTGATCGTTTCCCAGGTCGCGTCTGACCTTCGATGGCTTCCGGCGCCGATGGGAGTCGGATACCTACTGGGGCTGGTGATTCTCGCTTGCGGGCTCGTGCGCAAGAAACCCGAGCTTCCCGAAGAAAGGACCTGACGTGATCAGAAGGCTGATCGATGCAATCCGACCATCCAACAGCGACCTCGCAAGCCGCGTGTCGACTCCCGTCCTGGTTGGTTGGTACCTACGGAAGGGCGCCGCCTCCGCCGTCCGGGGTCTCGCCAACGCACCGCTGTTCGGCTCTGTCCGGCTGCCCATCTTCATCGGCCGGTCGGTCTCGATCTCGTACCGCAGGAAACTGTTCCTCGGCCGTGGCGCTTCGATCGGGGCGAACAGCACGATTCAGGCCTACTCGGTGGAAGGTGTCCGGCTTGCCGCTCGCGTTACTATTCGCGAGAACGCCTGGATCCAGTGTTCATCGCACCCCTCGAACCCAGGCGTCGGCCTCACTATCGGCAAGGGAACCTACATCGGTCCTGGAGCGACCATTGGTGTCGGCGGCCCTGTTCGCATCGAGGCAGCCTGCCAAATCGGGGCGAACTTCACGGTGGTGTCGGAGAACCACGCGACGGATGGCTCGGGACGACCGAGTGGGACTGAAGTCGTGCGGTCCGGCGTGCGGATCGGCCGCGGCTCCTGGATCGGGCACGGTGTCACGATTCTCGATGGCGTCGAACTCGGCGAGGGCAGCACGGTGGGAGCTGGCGCTGTCGTCACCAGGAGTTTTCCCGCCGGGGCTCGCTTGGCGGGGGTTCCGGCACGACCGATCGGCGAGTAGCTCGACTACTTGAGTTTCGACGAGTGCTGGACGTATCGCGACTCGATAACTGCGGTGGTCTTTGCCCAATCCCAACCGTAGTCGAGCCGCTCGGGACCGTGACCGCTGCGAATGAGCTCAGTTGCCACCCTCAACATACGGTCGACGTCGTCGCCCTCGACGCCTCGGAAGACAGGCCCGAGGTATTCGGCCGAATTACCTGCCCCCATACTCGCAACGACCCATGCACCCCGTGCTGCGGCCTCGAGTTCGACGAGGCTCTGTACCTCAACCCACGACGCGTTCAACAGCACCTTCGCGGCGTCGATCTCACGAAGAACATCATCGTGACTCATCGGTCCTGTCCATTCCACATTCGCGGCTCCCGCAACCAGCGACCGGAACTCCTGGCCAAACTGCGAGTCCGGATTGATCAGCGGACCGACCACTTTGACCCGACTCCCGAGAGCTGCTGCGGCTCGAACGACCTCGAGCTGCCGTTTGCGTGGTTCGACGCGACCTACCACGAGAATCGCATCGTCTCGATTGCTCCAATCAACGACAACAGCCGACTTCGGCGGCCCACCGTTCGGGGCTAGGACCGCGTTCAGGCCACGCCAGCCAGTGTCCGCCTGCAGGTCCTCTCCTTCACCAGCGGCAAGGAGGAAGACGACCTCGACTCGATCCAACGCCTCACCGAGTCTGCTCCAACAGCTGAGTACAGCGGGGAGGAGCTGAAGCGCCGACGTCAGTGTCCGGGAAACATCTACAAAGCGGCGCGAGCGCCGAAGGCTACGGACAACGAATGCAAGATACTCGCGGGAGCCCTCACCGAGGAAACGACCGACGATTGACCTCAGTCCCAGTCCACGCTCGGCCTTACGCATTCGCCGGACGGCCGGCAAGGAGTGGTGAATGGCCGAAACAAAGACCGGTCGGGGTCCAGCTGACCGAATGGTGACAAGAGCATCGAACGGGCGGTCGACGTTCACCAGGTGAACGAGGGCCTCTGGCCGAAGATTCATCGACGGTGAGAACGGAACGACTCGGACGTCCCAGCCCGAGCGGACCAAGAATTCGCGGTACATCTCCACCTGGGTGAGATCGCCGCCACCCTTGGATTCACTGTCGTCACGTACAACGAAGTCAACGAGTGGTCGAGTCATCTAGTCCGCAGTCTTTCGGGTAGAGCCGCGATGGACGGCCAAGGCGAGAAGCAGCCAGAGGAACACCATCGGACGTTCGGCGTAGAAGATATCGATGAACACACCGCCGACGAACAAACTCACAGCCGCGCCGACGAACCACGCGGGCGCGCGACGGATCCAGCGACCAAACATCGCCATCCAGACGATGGCTCCTACGAGGCCGGATTCGGCGACGATCCGTAAGTACGCGCCGTCCACAGAGGGGCCGGCGAAGGACGGACCAAGGCCGAGGAACACTCGTTCCGACGAACGGGTTATCTCGTTGAGCAGGAGGTTCCATCTATAGAACCGCACCTCGTTGCTGGCATCGCCGCTCGTCACGTTGTCCAGAACCGTGTCCCCGATCGCTTCGTACGCCGTCGCTGCGTACTGGTCGCTGTCGGCAGAGCGGGGCGTGATTGCAGCGAGCTGGCGCCCGGCCTCCCAGGACGCCGAGATCGACGTCGACTGCGTCCGATCGATCGCGGGTTGAATCACCTTCGTTGAGAGCAGGGGAAACGCCAGCAGGATGGCGACGATAGCGACAGTGGCTGTGATCACCGATCCGGGACGCAGCGTTCGCTTCCGAAGGTCGGTTGCCGGCGACTTCCGGATCAGCATCGCGATAGCCATCGCTGCCAAACCACACATCGCGCCGATGATCGAGATTCTCGAGAGCGACATGAGCAGCCCGCCTGCCGCCACGGCGGCGAGCACCATCCGCCCCTCCGCTAGCCAGAAACAGATCAACATCGCCATGATCGCGCCGAGCTCGTAGGGACCGTTCGTGAGGCCAGCACCCCGTTCGAGGGAGAACGCCGAGAATCCGATGTTGAAGCCAAAGAGGAATTGCGCAGTGGCAACGGCGGAGTGCGCAATGGTCGTTAGCGCGAGCACACGAACCAGCGCGGTTTCGGCCCGTCGTCCGCCCGTGTCCAACAACGCAAGTGCAACGGGGAAAATGGCCCAGTACTCGAAGGGACGGACCGCGTAGAGGAGAGCAGGGGCGAGGTGAACTGTTCCCAGTACTGCGGCGATGCCTGCCGTAGCAATGGAGATCATCGTGACAAGAGCAATCCCGGTACGTCCGTTGATGAGTGGCCGTACCGTTTTCCACTGCGCGACGACCGCAACGAGCGCGAGCGCAAGTAGCGCGTCTTCGATGCGAACCGACGAACCAGCGAACTCCATGATGTCGACGCGCGGTCCCGCCGTGAGCCAGAGAAGGCCAGCCAACACGATGAAGGAACCGGTGGTCATCCCGGGCGACGGTGTCTTCACGTCTCGAACCAGCGCCGTCAATGCGCGTCGCTTCCAGGGGAAAGCACCGCTCTGACAGTCTTCCAAAGGATGACCAGGTCACCGGTCATCGACCAGTTCTCCACGTAGTACAGGTCTAGGCGGATTGCGTCTTCCCAGCCCAGCGAAGAACGTCCGCCGACTTGCCAGAGCCCGCTCATACCGGGCTTGAGCAGGAGCCGTCGGCGAGCAGCGTCGTCATACAGCGCCACTTCGCCCTCGCGCTGTGGACGGGGGCCGACCAAGCTCATCGTTCCGAAGAACACATTGAACAGTTGCGGGAACTCGTCGAGCGAGTGCTTGCGCAGGAAGTGTCCGATCGATGTGACACGAGGATCGTTCTCGATCTTGAAGAGCGGCTTGTCCGAAGTTCCTTGCTGAGCGAGAAGTGCTGCCAACTCGTCATCGGCGTTTATTCGCATCGACCTGAACTTCAGCATGTGGAAGGACTTGCCGTTTTGGCCAATGCGTTCCTGCCTGTACAGAACCGGGCCCGGGCTCGTGAGCTTGACGGTGAGCGCGAGAATGACGAGAACCGGCGAAAGTACGACGATGAGCGCGGTGGACCCGAGGAGGTCGAACCCGCGCTTCATGAAGTGCGTCGCGCCCTCGTACCGCGGCATCTCGACGTGGATCAGCGGCAGGCCAGCAACCGGTCGAGTGTGGATGCGGGGGCCGTTGATCTGCGTGAGGCTGGGCGCCACGATGAGGTGCTGCCGACCACCTTCCAGTCCCCAACTCAGCTCTCGAACGGCCTGCGCACCCATCTCCTCCGAACTCGTCACGGCGACCGTGTCGGCGCCGCTGGCGTTCAGCGCAGCGAGAGCGTCTGGAATCCGGCCAACGATGGGGATCCCGGTCCCGATGACGGGCTCTCCGATGGTGCCGTCCGGCACGCAAGCAGCGATGACGCGATAGCCCTCCTCGGGATGCCGCGCGAGCTCACCGGCGAGATGCGCAACGCTCGCCGTCGATCCGACGAGTAGCACCCGCGCGGAGTAGCGACCGCCCTGACGCTGCGCGTTCAGCCACTGCCGCCAAATCCATCGGCTGAACATTAGGACGAGCGTGCCGAGTGGGAACGCGATGAAGATGTAGCCACGAGCCAGATCGATCTTGAAGACGTAGGCGATGATCGCCACGAAGGCAAAGAGTCGGATCGAGGCGTCGACGATCCTGCGATACTCGGCCGAGCCTGTGCCGATGTACCGATGGTCTCGTGTGTCGTAGAGCGCGAGGACGATCAGCCACGCGGTGATGATGGCGACAGAGACCGCCGTGTAGCCGATCGCGAGGTCGGCGACACTGCCGCTGACCGCGACGCCCGCGCTGTCGAGCCCGAACCATGCGATCTGCACGCCGAAGACCACCCAGACAAGCACGAGCACGTCGAAGATCACGAGACGTCGGGCGTAGCTCTTCGCCCACGGCACGGCAGCGGTGGTTTGGCGGCTGGTGAGGGTCACCACGTTGCGCCGTCGTCCTTCGATATGAACACATCGTCGCCAGCCCAGAGCCAGACCTCAGTGCCCGCACGAGCCAGCGCGATGGCTCCGCCGGTTTCTGCGTCGGCCACACATCCGACGACGGTGCTCGTCGTGGCCGGCGTCACGGCGACTGCGGCCATGGACCGGATCTCGACACCAGGGCACTCCGATGCTCCGACGCGAGCGAGCATGTATGAGTCCCCGTCGTCCGCCAGTGACCGCACCCCGATGACGGGGACGCCCACCCATTCGCCAGCAGCTGACCGCCACTTCACCGCGTCTTTGCAGACGATCGCCGTGGTGAACTCACCCTGGTACGCCTCGGTCGGGTCAGCGCACGGGGAGTCGACGGTGCCGGTCGACAGGAGGACCCCAGCGGGCGCGATGCCAGCGCCGGCATCACCCGCAACTCCGGACTTCCAGGTCGCACCGCCGTCGTCGGAGGTGCGCACAGCGGTCCCGCAGTCGTCACCGGTCCCGACGACGACGGAGACGCTCCTCGTGCCTGCGCGGAGCGCTAGCACTGCCCCGGAACCAACCCCGAGATTGACCGGAGTCCACGTAGTTCCACCGTCTGTGGTCCGCTGCAGCACCCCATCGGTGCCGCCACACGTGCCGCTCGAGGCACGCCATGCCTCCTGGCTGTCTACTGCGGACAGCAGACGGCGGCCGGACGTGGCCATCCCGGCGGGATCCGACGTGGCGGACGCGGATGGTTTCGCCGTGCTCGAAGCAGACGGTCGAGGCGTGCTGGAGAACGTCGGCACCGGGCCGGGGGTCCCGTTGGAGGCTGGCGCAGTACGTGCCAGCGCCAGGGCGACGAGCAGCACGTCGACGATCACCAGGACCACGACGATCACGGCGACCCAGACGAGCGTGCGGCGCGAGAAGACGCTGCCGAGGCTTCGGGATCCTCGGCGGGCTCTCACGCGGCGACCACCGTCAACGCTCGGCTCCACGGAATGCGCCGATACGACCGCGTTTCGGGGGCTTCGGCATGGGGGTGTCGTCGTCCTGCAGGCCGTAGCCGTACGCATAGCCGTAGCGGCCGTAGCCGTACGCGCCCGGACCCTTGGTCGGCATCATCGTCATGACGAAACCAGCGATCGGAGCGCCGACGTTCTCGAGCGCGCTGACCGCGCCGGCGAGCTGCCCCTTGTGCGTGTGACCGGAAGCGACGGCGACGATCGCGCCGGAGGCCTTCTTCGCCAGGATCGCGGCGTCGGTGACGGGGAGCAGCGGCGGCGCGTCGAAGAGGACGTAATCGAACTGTTGCTCCAGGCCCGCGATGAGGTCCTGCATTGCGCGAGAGCCGAGCAATTCGGAAGGGTTCGGGGGGATCTGACCGGCGGGCAGGACGACGAGGTTGCCGCGGCCCCACGGCACGGCGACGTCTTCGACGGTCGCGCGTCCGATGAGCACGTCGGTCAGGCCAGCGTTGCCCTCGAGGTCCATGTAGGTGGCGACCTTCGGGCGTCGCAGGTCGGCGTCGATGAGGATCACCCGGAAGCCGGCACTGTCCAGCGCGATGGCGAGGTTCGCGACGGTGGTGCTCTTGCCCTCCGACTGCACCGACGAGGTCATCACGAAGGTGCGGGAACCGGTGCCGAGGTCGAGGAACTGCAGATTGGTGCGGAGGGTACGGAAGGACTCGGCCCGGGGACTGCGCGGGTCGACCTGCACGATAAGCGGTCGCTCCGACGCCTTGTTGTCGTACGCGATCCCGCCGACGACGGGCTTGTCGCTGATCTTCTCGACGTCGGACTCCGTGCGGACCCGGTTGTCGAGCGTCTCCCGCAGCACCGCGACACCGACCCCCAGCGCGAGGCCGACGAGCAGACCGAGGACGACGTTGACGGGCACGTTCGGGCTCACCGGTGAGTTCGGAACCTGGGCTTCCTTGACGCGGGTGAGCTTGACGGTGCTCGTGCCCTCGGCGTCGGTGGCCTCGATGTTCTGCACGACGTTGGTGAGGCTCTCCGAGGTCGCGTTCGCGATGTCGGCGGCCTGCTTCGCGCTCGTGTCATTCACGGTGATCGAGATGAGCGTCGTGTTCAGCGGGGCGTCGGAGGTGACGATCTCGGCGAGTTCGTCCGACGTCATGTCGAGCTTGAGGCTTGAGATCACCGGGAGCAGCACGATCGGCGTCTCGACGAGGTTCGAGTAGGTCAGGACGCGCTGCTGCGTGAAGGTGTTGCCCTGCGCCAGGTCGCTGGCGCTGCCGCTGGTCTGCGTCGAGACGAAGACCTGGGCGGAGGCCGAGTAGACCGGCTGCTTGAGCAGCGAGAATCCCGCGGCGGCGGCCACCCCGACCAGTGCCAGCACCAGGATGAAGACCCATCCCTTGCGCAAGACCGCGATGTAGTCGCGTAGCTCCACGCGGCATCCTTCCCCGAATGTCGCCGAGTCCTGCAGTCCCTGTCACAGGTCGAACGGGATCGTCCCGACGTTCGGCATGGAAATAGTGCCACATAGTTGCGACGCCCAGGTCGCGCAACTTGCTGATACAACCCAGGTGCTCGGCGTGCGCGCCTACGAGGAAGTTGGCTTGGAGTCGACGCGTTCCCTGACCATCGCAGGGTTGCCTGCTGCAGTGGCCCCGCCAGGCACATCCGAAGTCACGAGCGCCAGCGCGGCGATCCGGGCGTTGTCACCGACCGTTGTCTCACCCACAACGACACAGTTCGCGCCGAACTCCACGCCGTTTCCGATCACGGGGGCCCCCGTCGATTGCCCATTTCGTCTCGTGATGGCCCCGATGGTCACGTTGTGGCGCAGGAGGCAATCAGAACCGAGCACCGCATCTGCGTGAATGACGATTCCGTGTGGGTGAAAGACGCGCAGTCTCCGTCCCACTGCGAGCTCGGGAGGGAGCTCAACTGAGAGCACCAGGGACGTGTGCAGTCGGTAGAAGACTGCCCACAGCCGGCCAAACACGCCCGCTCGCGCGTACAGGTATTGCGCAAGGCGAAAGTTCACCAGCACGAACCTTGCGTTCCATGCGTTGACGCTCCAGTCCTGAAGCAACCATTTGGTGATCGGGAGATCGATCTGCGTGCCTCGCGCCATCTTCGACCCTTACCTGTGTCTCGGTCTTCCGAACAGTGTCATGAAGAATCTAATGCCGGGGAAACGTTTCCTCCTCGTCAGTTCGCTGCGCGCAGTCCCGTACGGTGTCGACATGCACCCCGAACAGGACGCACCGGTGGCCACGCGCCCGTCCCCAGCCGTTCGGGACATCCAGGTCGTCGTCCTCGCGCTCGTGGTCTCAGCCGTGCTCTCCCGGGTGGTCGCGAGCGTCGCCCGGACTGGGGGTGTTCCGACCCCGATCGTGCAGGTGCTCCTGGCTGACCTGGCCGTCTGGGTGCCGCTCGGGCTCGCCGTTGGATGGACCGTCCGGCGGTCATCCCCCGCCGCGCTCGTCCGCCGACTCGGCCTGGGCTGGGCGGAGGTGATCGCCGCGGTCGGCATCGTGATCATCTGTCGAGGCCTCGATGCTGCGCTGTCGATCGCGTTCTTCGGAGCGACGGGACTGACCCCGCAGGTGACTCTCGGAACGCCAGACATGGTGCTGCTCGTGGTCTCGGCGATCGGGGTGTGCCTGGTGAGTCCGGTGCTCGAGGAGTTCGTGTTCCGAGGGCTGCTGCAGCGTCGCCTGGCAGCCGAGTTGACCCCGCGGACACGCTTCCTCGCCGTCGTGGTCACCGCGTTGGCCTTCGCCGTGATGCACGTGTTGATCGGGAGCCCGGCATCGTCAGTCGCGGGTTTCGAGGTCTTCCTGACGACGTTCGTGTTGGGGCTGCTCACCGGCACGCTCGTCGCGATGACCGATCGCATCGGCGGAGCGATCCTGGCGCACGTCCTGTTCAACTCGGTCGCCGTCGCGCTCACCTGGCCGCGCTGACGCCCCGTCGACGGCCGAAGCCCTTCGTCGCCGACGCTGGATCACCACGATCGCCGTCGCGTACGCCCCGGCGATGAGGAGCGCCCCGAGGATCGAGCCACCGACGCGCACACCCGTCTGATCGGAGCCCGACAGGATCCCGCCGAACAACAGCCCGATGCCGAGGGTCATCAGCACGAGGAAGACCACGGTCTGCCAGCCGTCACGGATCTGCCCCGGGTCCGGCCTGGTCCAGAGGACCGCGGCGAGGACTCCGAGCGTGATGAACGCCAGGGGCTCCACCGGGAGCCACCGTCCGACCAGGGAGAGCGCACCGAGCGCCGCGGCGAAGGCCACTGCGAGCCAGCCGAGCTGGGCCAGCCGCCGACGGGCAACCGAAGGACCGCCGCTGCGCTCGCCGTTCACCATCCCTCGACCGTAGTCGGCGAACGCGCAGGCGCCGCTCCCAGCGGGCAGCGATGAGACGAACCCACTAGCCTGCACTGAGCATGACTCGCCCAACCAGCATCGTCGACAACCCTCTCGTCCGTCAGGCTCCGATCAGCGGCCTGTTGGCGCTGTCGGCGTTCCTGAGCGTCGTGATGCCGTCGCTGCCGATCACCCAGCACCACCTGTTCGTCGCGAGCGTCGTCGGCGTGGTGGTCGCGACGCTGATGAGCGCGATCCCCACGCTCCTGCGCCGCGCCGCCTGGGTGGTGCCGATCCTGCTGACCGTCGACTTCCTGACGATCGCGCTGCTGCGCACCGGGACGGGTGCGGGTGCCTCGGTGTTCACGGCCCTCGTGGTGCTGCCGGTGATCTGGTGGGCATCGCTCGAGGGGCGTCGGACCGTGGGGTTCGCGGTCCTCGGTCTGCTGGTCGTGATGCTCGCCCCGTACGTGCTGACCCCGACCGACCCGCCCGGGCCGAGTGAACTCGTCCGCGTCGGTGCCGTGGTCATCGTGTTCGGCACCGTCGCCGTCGTCGTGCACGAGCTCTCCCGTCGCTCGCGCCTGAACCTGCGGTCGGCCGAGGCACGTGAGGGCAAGGTCCGCGCCGAGATCGACCGGGCAGCGGCGGTGCAGCGATCCCTGCTTCCGACGACGACCGGCCGCATCACCGAGGACGTCGTCGTCGCCGGTGCCTGCCTGCCGGCCCGGAGCGTTGGTGGGGACTTCTTCGACTGGTACCCGACGCCGACCGGCGTGGCGGTGAGCCTCGGTGACGTCATGGGCAAGGGCGTGGGCGCGGGGCTGATCGCGGCCGCCGTTCGCGCGACCCTGCGCAGCGCCCGGACCGTCGAGGACCCCGGCGAGGCACTCAAGCGGGCCTCCGACGGGCTGACCGCCGAGGGCGTCGGACCCGATCTCGCCTTCACCACGCTGTTCCACGCCCGGATCTCCGACGACGGCACCCTCCAGTGGGCCGACGCCGGTCACGGACTGAGCTTCGTCCTGCGCGCCGACGGACACGTCGACCGGCTGCGCTCCGGCGACATGCCGCTCGGGCTCGGCATCCGCGAGGAGTGGGCGACGACCGACGGCACCCTCGAACCGGGAGACCTGCTCGTCTCGTTCAGCGACGGTGTGCTCGACCTGTACGACGACCTGGACGACACGATCGAGTCCGTCGCCGCGATCGCCCGCGCCGGCCGCGACCCGCACGCGGTCGTCCTCGCGCTGTCGGCCCGAGCCGACGAGGTGCCGCACGACGACGACGTCACGGTGATCGCGATCCGCCGGCAGCCGGTCGAGGTGGACACCGAGCGACCGCTCGCGATGCACGCGGACTGACGGCGCGGAACGAGCGCACGGCGCCCGGTGCCCAACGCACGTCCGTCTCGCAGAGAATGGTACGCGCCGCCGCTCGAACCCGAATCGTGCGGCGACGCGTGCAGACGGTGAGCGTCTGCCCTCGGACGCCCTAGCGTCCTCGGTCTGTGGGGGCGGCCCGGTGGGCCAACCGGAGGGTCAACCGACCCGGGCGAGGTCCCAGACGGGCGGCACGTACGCGCGGGACCAGCCCTCGCGCAGACGCGTCACGGCGCGGTCGAAGGCCTCGAGCAGGTCCATCTCCGGTCGCACCATCGACTGCAGCTGCAGCCCCTCGTAGGTCGCGAGCAGCTGCTCCGAGCCGCGGGCCGGTTCCATCGTGCTCGGCTCACGCCCGAGCAGGACGTCGCGCTCCAGGGCGTGCTGCACGAAGGCGTGGAACCGTCGCCACCGGGCGTGCAGCATCGGCGCGAGCGGGTGCTCGGGCGATGCCGCGATGTTCAGCGTCGCCGTCAGGAACCGCATGAGCGACGGGTCGGCCACGTTCGCGGTGACGATCGCACGCAGGAACCGGATGGTGCCGTGCTGCTCGGCCAGGGGCATGAGCGGCACGGTGCGCTCCTCGTTCCACCGGTCGATCGTGGCGAGCAGCAGGCCGTCCCAGCTCGGGAACGTCCGGCCGACGACGTCGGTGTCCACCCCGGCCGCAGCCGCGACGACCTCGGGGGTCACCTCGTGCAGCGGACGGGAACGCAGCGCCGTGATCATCCCGTGGATGACCTCACCCCGCAGGGCGGGGTCGTCGGGGGTGGTCACCGGCGGCGTTTCGATGTGCATGCATACACTGCACCAGCCCGACGCGACCGTGCACAGTCCCCCGAACGGGAACGCGCGTTCCCCGGACAGGCGTGACCACCCTGGTGTCGTCGATCGGAGTGAGCCATACTCGCCCCATGCAGTGGGGACGGATCGCACCGGTCGTGGCACTCGTCGTGGTGCTCGGCGGCACCCTCGCGGGCTGCGCCCCCGGAGTCGGCGGCGGGACCGGCGCCCCCACGAACCCGAGCAACGACGACAACGTGCAGAGCACCGGGTGCACCGACTACGTCCAGCTGAAGACCCCGGCCGAACGCCGCGACGCCGCTGAACTCGTCGTCGACGCCGACGTCACCAAGACCGATCGCACCGTGGAACCGCAGGGCATCTACGAGGTGTACGAGGCGACGGTCACCGACGTCACGAAGGGTGACGCCGTCGCCCCCGGCGACACGATCCAGGTCATCAGCACCTCGGACCAGTGCGAGACGAGCGGCGAACCGGTCGAGTACCTCTCGGGCGACCCCCTCGCCGACGAGGGCGCCTTCCGCCTGTACCTCTCCCACGACGGAGACGACGACGTCTGGCAGCTCGTCGTCCCCGGCGCCGCCGAGCCGCAGCCCGCCGGCTGACGCCGCAGCCCGCGGGCTGACACCGGGCCCGCTACGGCTGCTCCGGCACCGTCACGATCCGGTTCTGGTACGCCCACACCACGGCCTGCAGCCGCGACCGTATCCCGAGCTTCGGCAGCATCCGCGCCAGGTGCGACTTGACGGTCGAGACCTCGAGCACCAGGGCTACGGCGATCTCCTCGTTCGACATCCCCTGCGCCAGCAGCAGGAGCACCTCGCGCTCACGGGCGGTCAGCACGCCGTCGGCCCGGTCGCCGGAGACCGGCTGCAGGCTCCGACGAGACACGAACTCCCGCAGCACCCGCCGGGTCAGGGCCTGGTCGAGCGTGCCGTTGCCGGCGGCGACCTGCCGCACGGCGTCGACGATGGTGTCCGGCTCGGCGTCCTTGAGCAGGAACCCGGAGGCCCCGGCCTCGAGCGCCCCGAACACGTAGTCGTCCAGGTCGAACGTCGTCAGCATGAGCGCGGGGATCGCCGGATCGGCGTCCGGTGCGCAGAAGATCCGGGCGAGTTCGATGCCGTTCATCACCGGCATCCGGATGTCCAGGCAGGCGACGTCGGGTCGCGTCTCGCGCGCCAGCGCGAGCGCCTCGCCGCCGTCGGCGGCCACGCCGACCACCTCGATGTCCGGCTCCGCACCGAGGAGCGCGGACACCCCGGCGCGGACCAGGGGCTGGTCGTCCGCGACCAGTACGCGGATCACGCGACCACCCCGGTGCCGTCGGCGGCCTGCGCGGGTGCGGCAGGTGCCTCCCGGCCGAGCGCCAGCTCCACCAGCCATCCGCCGGTCGCGGTCGGGCCGGTCTGGAGGCGCGCCCCGACCAGGTCCGCCCGCTCGCGCATCCCCCGCAGGCCGTTGCCGCCCGAGGGAGAGGTCCCCGCTGCCGGCACGGTGGCCGGTGCGTTCTCCACCCGGATCACCACCCGGGTCGCATCGCGGTCGTCGATGGTGACGGTGCACGGGGCAGACGGGGCGTGCAGGGCGGCGTTGGCCAGCGCCTCCTGGACGGTGCGGTACGCGGCGAGCTGCGCGAGCGGGCCGACGCCGTCGGCCAGCGGGCGGTCCCCCGACAGCACGTCGAGCCGGACGTCGCTGCGGAACCGGGCGCGTTCGGCCAGGTCGACGATCCCGGCGACCGTCTCGACGGCGCGCTCGGCGGGAGCGTCGTCGCGGAGCAGGCCGACCAGGCGGCGGAGGTCCTCGAGCACGGCGGTGCTCTGCTCCCGGACCTGGCGGGCACCCTCGTGGGCACGCTCCGGGTCCGCGTCGATCTGCCGGTCGATGACGGCGGCCATCAGCGCGATGCCGGACAGGTGGTGGGCGGCGATGTCGTGGAGCTCACGGGCCATCGCGGCACGTTCGCGGGACACCGCGGCGTCGACCAGGGCGTCCTGCTCCCGGTTCACGGCGCTGGCTTCGGCGGTGCGGGCGACGCGGACCTCGCGGCGGGACTGCACGAGCAGGGTGACCAGGAGGGGCAGGCCGACCGCGCCGATCGCCTGCAGCACGCCCTGCCCGAGCGAGCCGGACACGGCGGCCGTCGTGTCACCGGCGACGGCGGCCAACACCGCGCTGCCGGCGGCGACCAGTGCGCCGGCGACCAGGAGCGTCGGCCACAGGCGGGCCAGCGGGACGCGGAGCACGGCGAGGACGACGGCGACGACCACGGGCAGTGCGGTGAGGCCGAACAGGTCGGAGGACTCCGGGGCGAGCGCCGCGACCACCACCGGCAGGGCGGCGACCACGATCAGCACGGTGCGTGGTGCCCGGCGGGCGGCGAGCAGGGCGGCCGACTGGGCCAGCAGGCCGAGGGCCAAGACGGTCCAGGCGGCCGAGAACACTGCAGGGACCCCAAGTGCCAGGGCGGGGCCGTCCGGTTCGAGGCTGTCCAGGGGCGGCAGGCCGAGCAGCAGCCCGAGGGCGACGACGGCCGTGCCGAGGGCGACGAAGACGTCGACGCGGCGGGCGCGCTGTGCTGCCGGCTCGGCCGGTGCGCGCAGCGCGTCGTGCTCAGCGGGTGCCATCGTTGGATCCTACGAGGCGGGCGCGCGTGGGGACCGGTGCGTCGAGGGGCAGGGCGCGTCGGGCGGGGTCGTAGCCCAGGCGGCCACGGGTCGCGACGAGCAGCACCACGGCGGCGATCGTCGACATGATCGTCAGGCCGATCATCAGCGTGCCGGCGGTCATGCTCGGGTACATCTCGGGGAACAGCGTCGAGATCGTGTTGTTCACGCCGACGTGCAGCAGCAGGGCCAGGGGCAGGCTCTCGCGGGTCTTGTTAAAGACCTGGATCATCACGACGTTGAAGGTGATGGTGAACAGGGCGAACACGACGGGCTCGCTCCAGTGCGCGTTCGGCCAACCGCCCCAGTCGCTGAAGTACAGCGGCATGTGCCAGAGCGCCCAGATCGGGCCGAGGATCGCGGCGGCGCCCAGGCCTCCGAAGCGGTGCTGCAGGCGGGGCAGGGCGAAGTCGCGCCAGCCGGGCTCCTCGCTCAGGCCGGTCGAGAACAGCTGGATGATCAGGCCGGGCACGAGCATGGCGAAGGCCAGGGCCGAGGGGGCCCGCACGTCACCACCGGCGAACGGCAGCGCGGAGACGACGATCAGGGCCGGCACGACGACGAGCGCCAGCGCGTACCAGTACCAGGCGACCCGCCAGCGGAACAGCCGTCCCACCCAGCGGCGGAGCCCCGCGCGACCGTCGGCGACCGCGGTGACGATGAACGCGCTGCCCAACGGTCCGAGGAGCGCCCCGGGCAGGACGCCCGTGAACTGAGCGCTGCCCAGGACCTCGGGGAAGTGGATGTCCCACACGCCCATGCCGTGCGGCGACAGGATGTACGGCACCCACGCGAGCCAGCTCAGGCCGAGTGCCATGGTGAAGAAGGACACGAGCGGGTGCCGGGCGATGAGGCCGCGGACACCCCCTCGGTCGCGGGCTGCGGTGCCGGCGGCGGGCCGGACTTCGGTGGTGTTCGTCATGCACACGACGCTAGGAAACCGGGCGCTCGGGGACGACCGGCTTCGGGATGCACCTGCGGGAGTTCCATCGAAGGATGCAAGTGCGCTGCGGGTGGGTTCGGCGCTCCTGAACACGCCGTCGTCATCGCTCGACGCCGCCTTGCGCTCGAAACGCCGCCGGATCCGGAGGCGTCTCGAGCACTCGGCGGCGTCTGCGCACGACGACGGCGTCTTCCGAACCGATTCGGCCCGCAGGACGCCGGCGTCTCGCGAGTCCGGTCAGGCAGCGCGCTGTGCGGCCACGTGCGAGCTTGCTCGCGCCGTGCGCCGCTACAGCCCTGCACCAGGCTGCCAACCTCGCACCGTGCGAACAACCGCGCACCGTGCGCAGCGCAGCGGCACGGCAGCAGCGGCAGCAGCGTCAGCGCAGCGTCGCCCGGAGTGCGTCGGCGATGAGCGCGAGCGCCACGTCGACCTCGTCGGCCACGCGCTGGTGCGTCGCCGTCGAGCGGCGGTAGGGGTCGTCCACATCGTCGTCGGCCGGGTCGGCGGGCGGCGGGACCGTGCCGCGCAGCCGGGCGACACGCTCCACGAGTTCCTGCGGGGTCGTCACGTCGGCCAGGTCACCGGGCTCGAGGCCCGCGAGCACCCGCGCGAACTGCTTGATCGTGAAGGTCCGCTTGGAGGCCCGGGGCGCCAGGGAGACAGCGGCTGCACGGTGCGATCGTTCGGCGGTCAGCACCAGGTCGGCGCGCTCGACGATCTCGGCCGTCAGGTACCGCGACCGGTGGGCCGACGGGTCGCCCCCGAGCCGGACGGACTGCTCCGACGCGGCGGCGTCCATCGCGGCACCGTCATCGGCGATGGTGCCGGCCGACTCGACCACGAACGCGGGGGCGTCCGGGCCGAGTCGTGCCGTCAGGACCTGCGCGCCGAGCGGCGACCGGCAGATGTTGCCGCTGCAGACGAACAGGATCCGCATCGTCACGCTGCGTCGGTGCGCTCGCCGGCACGCTGGTCGGCACGCTCGTCGTCGCCGAGCAGGTCGTGCCGCACGACGATGGCGTCACGGCCGGGGCCGACACCGATCGCGGAGATCCGTGCGCCGGACATCGCCTCGATCGCCAGGACGTAGTCCTGCGCGTTCTTCGGCAGGTCGTCGAAGGTGCGGGCTCCGGTGATGTCCTCGGTCCAGCCGGGGAACTCCTGGTACACCGGCTTCGCGTGGTGGAAGTCGGACTGGTTGACCGGGACCTCGTCGACGCGGACGCCGTCGACCTCGTACGCGACGCACACCGGGATCGTCTCGAGCCCGGTCAGGACGTCGAGCTTGGTGAGCACGAAGTCGGTCACACCGTTGATGCGTGCCGTGTAGCGGGCGATCGGGGCGTCGTACCAGCCACAGCGGCGCGGGCGGCCGGTGGTGGTGCCGAACTCGAAGCCGTTGGCGCGCAGGAACTCGCCCGACTCGTCGAACAGCTCGGTCGGGAACGGACCGGCGCCGACGCGGGTCGTGTACGCCTTGACGATGCCGATGATCCGCTCGAGCTTGCCCGGGCCGATGCCCGAACCGGTCGCGGCGCCACCGGCGGTCGCGGACGACGAGGTGACGAACGGGTAGGTGCCGTGGTCGACGTCGAGCATCGTGGCCTGGCCGGCTTCGAACAGGACGGTCTCGCCACGCTCCAGGGCGCGGTGGATCTCGAGGGCGGTGTCGGCGACCATCGGGCGCAGGCGCTCGGCGAAGGACAGCAGCGACTCGACGACTTCTTCCGGGTCGATCGCACGGCGGTTGAAGACCTTGACCAGCAGGTGGTTCTTCTGGTCGAGCGCTGCCTCGACCTTCTGGCGCAGGATGTTCTCGTCGAAGATGTCCTGGATCCGGATGCCGACGCGGTTGATCTTGTCGGCGTAGGTCGGGCCGATACCGCGACCGGTGGTGCCGATCTGGCGCTTGCCCAGGAACCGCTCGGTCACCTTGTCGACGGTGCGGTGGTAGTGCGTGATGACGTGGGCGTTGGCCGACACGAGGAGCTTCGAGACGTCGACGCCGCGGGCGCGCAGGGCATCGAGCTCCTGGAACAGCACCTCGAGGTCGACGACGACGCCGTTGCCGATGATCGGGGTCACGCCGGGCGTCAGGATGCCGGAGGGCAGCAGGTGCAGGGCGTACTTCTCGCCGCCGACGACGACGGTGTGGCCGGCGTTGTTGCCGCCGTTGAACTTCACGACGTAGTCGATGCGGGAGCCGAGGAGGTCGGTGGCCTTCCCCTTGCCCTCGTCGCCCCACTGGGCGCCGATGATGACTGCTGCGGGCATCTGGTTCTCCTCACGTTGGCGGAGGACCGCACACGGCCCTCCGGGCCGGTGGTCCACCCGAGTCTATCGGCTGGTCACCTGCGCGTCACCCGCTGTGACGTCCTGCGGACGGCGGGCCGCTTGTCCACATCGAGCGCACCTGGATGTCCGTCCGGATCGGTCGGAGCACGGTCGGACCCGTCCAGATCCACCAGGGAAGGAGCACGACATGAGCGGCATCGGAGACAAGGCGAAGGACTTCGCCGACAGCGACAAGGGCGAGCAGGCAACGGACGCCGGCCTCGACAAGGCGGGCGACGCGGCCGACAAGGCGACCGGCGGCGGACACGGCGACCAGATCGGCAAGGCCGAGGACGCGGCCGACGGCAAGATCGGCAAGTGACGTCCGAGACGTCACCAGAAACGGGACGGGAGGCGCGGTGCCAGCTGGCACCGCGCCTCCCGTCTGTCTGCCGGTGCGTCCCGAGCCACCCGGCCGACCCCGGATCAGCTCCGGAAGAAGTCCTGGTACGACGGGTCGCCGACGGGCTGGGAGTGCCCCGGCTCGGCCAGGCGCTGCTCGATCATGGCCTGGATGACGTCCGGCGGGGTGAGTCCACGACGGCGCCACTCGACCGGGTTGGACCGGAGCTGGTTCAGCGTGTTCTGCATGGGACAAACAGTGGCACCACTTCACTAGTTTGTCTAACTACCTGTCCCGAACACGCGTTCGCGGGGTGGGGTGCCCCGTGCTTCGTGAGCAGAAGAGGTCGGATCCCCACTCGGGACCCGACCTCTTCTGCTCACCATGTGGCGCGTGAACCGCGCGCGCACCCTGTCCTAGCGGCGCGTGACCTTCGCGGTCGCCCCGGACTTGGCCGTGCCGTCCTCGTACCCGGAGGCGTGGGCCGTCACCTGCACGCTGATGCGGTGCCCGACGTCGGACGAGCCGAGCTTGTACTTGGTACCCGTTGCCGACTTGACGACCTTGCCGTCACGCAGCCACTGGTACTTGTAGGTCGCCTTCGTCGTGCTCCACGTGCCGTGCTTCGCGGTGAGGGTCGAGCCGACCTTCGCCGTCCCGCTCACCGTGACCTTGCTCCCCTTCGCCAGCGCGAGCTTCGGCGGGACCACGTTGATCGTCGACGTGTCGGCCTGCTTGCCCGCCGCGTTGTCGAGGTGGAGCAGCAGCACCGTCGCCTTGGTGACACCCGAGGCACGGGTGACCGTGAGCGAGTCGGCGTCGGCGAACAGCACGCCGGGGGTGCCGTCCTGCGAGAACGACAGCTTCGGCTTCGACGGGTCGAACGTGGCCGTCTTCGTCTCGTCCACGACCGAGGAACCGCTGGTGGCGGCGCCCGGGGCGTAGGCCGACTCCGTCAGCACCGTGTAGTCGAACTTCTTCGACGAACCGATGGCCTTCGCAGCGACGGTCAGCACCTTCACCGAGCTGTCGAAGGTGTTCACGTCCTGTCCGGGCGCACCGCCGTTGAGCGGCTGGACGTCGACGACGGGGTCGACGTCCGGGTCGTCCAGGGCGGCCTTCGCCAGGTCGACCGTCGTGGCGAACGTGGCGTCCACGGCAGCCGACTTCGCGTTGTACACCAGGAAGTCGGGCTCACCGTCACGGTCCGTGTCGATGAGGACCTCGACGTTGGTCACGGCGCCCGGGTTCGCGTCCGGACCGGCGGTCTGCACGCCGAACGCCAGGGTTCCCGACGCCTTGTCGTACGACGCACCGTAGGAACGGACGTCGGCCGCCTGCAGCGAACGCGTCGCCGAACCCTCGGGGAACGCCTCGGCCGGGTCGGTGCCGCCGAGCACGAACGGAGCGACGGCGGCGTGGTAGCCGGTCGTCAGTCCGCCCTGGTCGAGCGTGCGGCCCTTGAGCGTGAGCTCGGCCGACTTGCCCGGTCCCGTGAACGAGACCGTGGTCCGTGCCCGCACCGCGCTGACGGGCTTCGGGGCCACGTAGGCCCCGAGGCGCATCGGGTTGAGCGAGCCGTCGGTCGGCGCGAACGCCACGATGCCGGAAGCGGCGGCCACGAACTCGCGCTGGTAGCCCTGCTGGACGGCCTCCTGGGTCGGGTCGATGACCCGGCGGAGCTTCGTCGCGTCGGCGACCGAGAACGTCAGCGTGACCGACGCGGTGCCGTTGGCGGGCACCGTGACCTGCTTCGAGCTGAGCGCGAAGGTCACACCCGGCTGCGACACCTGCGGCTGGTACGACACGTTGTACGTGTGCGCCGTGCTGTCGGTGTTGTCGATCTGCAGGGTGCGGGTCTCGCTCGTCCCGCTCGCGACCTCGACGACGCCGAACGACGCGGTGACGAGCTGGTCGTTCTCGGCGCTGCGGACCGTGGTGCCGGCGGTGACCGCCTGCAGTGCGTCCACGCGACCGGTGCCCTGGCGGAGCAGGGTGGCCGAACGGTTGCCGTCCTTCACGTCGTGCGTCGCCGTGTTCATCAGGGCCGCCTTGACCTGCGGGGCGGACCAGGTCGGGTGCGACTGGAACGTCAGCGCCGCGATGCCCGCGACGTCCGGCGTGGCCATGGAGGTACCGCTCATTGACATGCGGCCGTCACCGGTGCCGTTGGCCGCCGAGATCACGTTGACCCCGGGGCCGGCGATGTCCGGCTTGACGATGTCGTCGAACGATCCGTGCACACCACGGCTGGTGAACGACGCGAGCGTGTTCACGGCGTCCGCCTCGATGGCGACCTCGAAGCCCTTGAGCTCGTCCGCGAAGCGCACGTGCAGGGTCCCCGCCTTGGCGGTGGCCTGGAGGCTCGCCACGCTCTTCGCGGTCAGCTCGGCACCCGGGATGGTCGCGTTGCCACCGATGCCGGATTCGAAGGTGTCGAGCGTGCCCGCCAGCAGGACGCCGACACCGCCGGCAGCCTGGACGTTGCCGAAGCGCACGGCGGAACCGCACTCGAGCGCGGCGTCCGTCCACTTCAGCCAGACGACCTTGCCCTTGATCTTCGCGGCGTCGGCGGCGCTGAACGCGGCACAGCCGTCGATGTTCGCGGTCGGGACGACGACGTCGCCCTCGACGGGCAGGGTGCCCTTGAAGTTGGATGAGTACTGCGAGCGGTAGGTCTTCGCGACGTCGGCCGGTGCGGTGACCTGGACGCCGTCGTACAGCGACTGGCCGGTGGCGCTCGCGGCGACGGTGAGCGCACCCTCGGCGTTGCCCGGCGAGCCACCGATGTCGGTGAAGTCGTCGGCGTTGCCCGAGGCGATCACGGGGAGCACGCCGCGAGCGGTCAGTGCGTCGATCTTGGCGTTGTCGGGGTCGTCCGGTGCGCCGTAGTCGGAGCCGAGCGACAGGTTCAGGACGTTGATGTCCTTGCCCTCGGTGAGCGCCTGGCCCACCCAGTCGAGCGCGGCACCGGTGACGTCGGTCGAGCCGCCGTTGTCACCGAAGACCTTCAGGGCGTACAGGCCGGCCTCGGGCGCGGTGCCCGGACCGATCCACATGTCCTGCACCTGCTGCGTGGTGAGCTTGGTGTAGTCGCCGTCGAACTGCTGCTTGTCGGCGGTCAGGCCGTAGCCGGCGATCGAGCCGGACACGTGCGTGCCGTGGTCGCCGCCCTTGCCGTCGATCGGGTTGTCGTCGGGAGCCGGCACCGGGTCGTAGGCGTCCGGGTCCGTCGGGTCGGCGTTGTAGGTCGCACCGGCGAAGTCGTACCCGCCGAGGAACTTCGACGCGTCGTACAGGCTGGGGTCCGGGGCGCCGCCGCTCGCGTTCGCCAGGGCCTGCTGGTACGCCTCGGTGGTGCCGGGGCCACCGAAGTCGGCCTGCGTGTAGTCGAGACCGGTGTCGAGGACGGCGACGTTGACGTCCTTGCCGGTGTGGCCGGTCTGCTGCCAGGCGTTGAGCGAGCGCGTGTAGACGTCGCTCGCGGCGTTCTTCGGCGCGACGCCGTCGGCACCGGGCTGCACCAGGCTGGGGTCGACACCCGAGGGAGCGGCGTCGGCGTTCTCGTTGACCGTCGGCTCGACGATCTTCTTCGGCGTGAGCGGGATGATGCTCTCGACGTCGGAGCGCTCCGCGATCTTCCGGAACGCGTCGACGTCGGCGACGACCGCGACGCCCGGGACGGTGTACTCGGTCGAGTAGAGCTCGGTCGCGTCGGCGTCGGCGCGCTTGACGGCCGACCGCACCGCGGCGACGGTCGACTGGATCGCCTCGACGCGGTCCTTGGCCGCGGAGGACTGGGTCCGTGACTTCGTCAGGTCCCCGCCCTTCGCCTTGGCGTCCACTTCGAGGGCACCCTGGCCGGTCGTGCGCACGAACGCGGCGACGGTCTTCGTCGGCTTGGCGTCACGGAGCGGGGCGGAGAGCTTGAGGTCGGCCACCGAGATCCCGGCCGGAGCTGCGGAGGCCGCGCCCCCGACTGCGAGACCGCCACACGCGAGGGCCGCGACGGCGATGCCGGCGGTCAGGACGCGGGTGAAGCGATGGGGGGTTGGGTTCGGGTCGGTGTTCGGTGTTGCACGGTTCAAAGAGGGCACTCCTGGCTCAGTCCGTGGTTCGCATGAGATTCCTGTGAAGCTATGCGTTCGTTCTCAGGGAAGACAGTCCGCACTTTGGGGGACTCCCCTCGTCCGGGGGACGGAACCTGTTAAGTTGCACACCCGTGTGCACGTTATTACGATGGGGTGCGTGACCACCACCGAGCAGCCCTCCCGCGCGCCCCGCCGCGACGCCACGGAGAACCGGGCAGCCCTCCTCGACGCGGCGAAGACCTGTCTGCAGCAGGACCCGGACGCCTCGATCGAGACGATCGCCGCAGCTGCGGGACTCTCGCGCCGTGCGGTGTACGGACACTTCCCCTCCCGCGACGACCTGGTGCGCGAGGTCGTGACCGCCGGTGCCGCCCGGATCGCCGCAGCCATGCCCACCGCATCGGACCTGCAGGAGCTCCCGCCGGCCGCACGTCTCGCCGCCATCGCGGTGACGCTCTGGACCGAGGTGTCGCACGTCCGCTCGATGGCCCGGGTCGCCGTGCGCAGCCCGTTCGCCGAACCCGTCGCCGAGGTGTTCGCGCCGCTGCGCTCGCAGGTGCGCCAGGCGTGCGCGCTCGGGATCGCCGACGGCGCCATGCGGGACGACGTCGACCCCGAGACCCTCGGCCGTCTGGTCGAGGGCGCGTGCATCGCCGTCCTCGACGAGGCAACCCGTTCCGGCACGAGCGACGAGGACGGACGGCGCATGGTGGTGGTGTCGGCGCTGGGCATGGCCGGCATCGACTGGCGCACCGCACTGCTCTCCGAACCCGCTGCTCCCGCCCCCGCCTCTGCACCGAAGGACCACGCATGACGCTCGAACTCGACCACGTCGGCATCGGCGAGGAGCCCGGCGCGCCCCTGCCCGTCGTCTCCGCCGTCGCCGCCCCCGGACGCCCGGGGGTCCTCGCCGTCGAGACCGAGCAGGCACCCGTCCTCGCGTCACTCGTCGCCGGTGGCCGCATGCAGCCCGACACCGGCCGCCTGCTGCTCGACGGCCACGAGGACCCGGCAGCCGTCCGGCGCGCGTTCGCCCTGGTCGACACCCCCGGGGTCGCCGAGCCGTTCCCGGTCATGACCCTCAAGCAGATCGTGCGCGAAGAGCTCGCGTTCGCCGGGCAGCGCCCGAACCGCGAGCACGTCGACACCGTGCTCGACGAGCTCGGACTGCGTGACTACGTCGACACCGCCGTGCAGCGGGTGCCGACCGCCGTGCGCATCCGACTGCTCGTCGAACTCGCCCTGCTCCGCGACGGTGTGACCGGCATCGTGATCACCTCGCCCGAGCGGCACGGCGGCGCCGTCGAGGACTGGTTCCAGGTGGTCCGCGACGTCGCACGACGGGGCGTGACCGTGGTCCTCGTGACCTCGAAGGCCGCCGCCACCACCGTCGAGCACCTGCTCGACACGATCGACACGCACGACGGCGTCGAAACGCACGACGACGTCGAACCGCACGACGACGTCGCGACGCTCGCGACGCCCCAGACCGAGGACCCCGAGGACGTGGCCCGAACCGACGGAACCGAGCCGGGCCTCCCGGCCGCTCCTTCCGTCACCGAAGCATCCGCAACCGTCCCGACGGAGGCACAGAAGTGACCACCACCTCGCTCGTCCGCGCAGAACTCGCGCGGCTCACCGCGACCCCGCTCGCACGCCTGGCGTTCATCGCGCTGATGATCGTGCCGCTGCTCTACGGCGGCGCCTACCTGTGGGCGAACCGCGACCCGTACGCGAAGCTCGACCAGATCCCCGCCGCGATCGTGAACCTCGACGCCGGCGCCACGCTGGACGGCGACCACGTCGACTACGGCAAGGACGTCACGAAGGAGGCCATCGACGGGGCCGACTTCAAGTGGACGAAGACCAGCGCCGCCGACGCCCGCTCCGGCGTCCGGAACGGCACGTACGACTTCGTCGTCACCATCCCGCACGACTTCTCCGAGCACCTGGTGTCCGCGCAGTCCGACGACCCGACGCAGGCGAAGCTCGTCATGACGACGGCCGACACCAACTCGTACCTGGCCTCGACCATCGCCGAGCAAGCGGGCAAGACCATGCGCACCGCCGTCGCCGAGCGCGTCGGCAAGCAGGCGGCGAAGACCCTGCTGGTCGGGCTCGCCGACGTGCGGGACAGCCTCGGCGACGCCGTCGACGGGGCGGACGAACTCGCGTCCGGCACCGCCAAGGCGGACAAGGGTGCGCACGAGCTCGCCGACGGCACCGGCAAGCTGTCGTCCGGCGCAGCTGAGCTCGCGTCCGGCACGGCCGACCTGCCGTCGCAGACCCAGCAGCTGAACAGCGGAGCGCAGCAGGTGGCGTCGGGGGCGTCGACCCTGGCGTCCGGGCTGGCCAGCGCGCAGCAGCAGACGGCCGCGCTGCCGTCGCAGACGCAGCAGTTGGACAGCGGGGCGCAGCAGCTGCAGTCCGGGCTGCACCAGCTCCGTGACCAGACGGCTTCGCTTCCCTCCGACTCTGCGCGCCTGTCCACTGGTGCGTCGCAGGTCGCCGCCGGGAACGCCACGCTGGCCGACGAGGCCGCACCGTTCATCGCGGGCGTCCAGCAGCTCTCTGCGCAGTCGCCGGAACTCGTCGCGTCGCTGAAGCCCGTCGTCCAAGCCTCCACGGTGCTCTCCGCGGAACAGAAGACCCGGCTGCTCGCCGGGCTCGACGACCTGCAGGCCGGCAGCACCGAGCTCGGTACCGGTGCCGGCGACCTGTCCGGCAACCTGCAGAAACTCAAGACCGGCAGCGCGCAGGTGTCCGCTGGCGCCTCCCAGCTCGCCGAGCAGGCCCCGGCGCTGACGAGCGGCATCCAGCAGCTCTCCGACGGCTCGGACACGCTCGCCGCCGGCACCGGCAAGCTCGCGGCGAAGGCACCGGAGCTGTCGTCCGGGATCGCGGACGCGGCCACGGGCGCCTCGACGCTCTCGTCGGGGGCTTCGAAGGTGGCCGACGGCACATCGAAGCTGGCCTCGGCCGCTCCGACCCTGTCGTCGGGTGCGTCCCAGCTCGCGACCGGTGCGAAGACCGCCGACCAGGGCGCTTCGTCGCTCGCATCGGGGTTGGACAAGCTCACGACCGGCTCGTCGAAGCTCGCGTCGTCGCTCGACCAGGGCCGCACGAAGATCCCGGCGTCGAACGCCTCGGAGCGGGAGTCGCAGGCCTCCGTCATCTCCGACCCGGTCAAGGTCGGGGACGACAACGTCGCCGCCGCGTCGAACTACGGTGCCGGCCTCGCGCCCTTCTTCATCTCGCTCGCGGCCTGGATCGGCATGTACGCGCTGTTCCTCATCCTCAAGCCGATCTCGAAGCGTGCGATCACGGCGGTGCGGAAGCCCCTCGCCGTGGTGTTCGGCGGCTGGCTGACGCCGGCACTCCTCGGCCTGGTGCAGATGGTGGCGCTGTTCTTCATCGTGCGCTTCGCCCTCGACCTGAACGTGGTGCACGTCGGCGGCACGATCGGGATCATGGTGCTGGCCTCGGCGACCTTCGCGGCGATCATCATGGCGCTCAACGTGCTGCTCGGATCGGTGGGGCAGTTCCTCGGCCTGGTGCTCATGCTCGTGCAGCTCGTCACCGCCGGCGGGACGTTCCCGTGGCAGACGTTGCCGGGGCCGTTGGCGGCGCTGCACTTCGCGCTGCCGATGACGTACTCGGTCGACGCGATCCGGCAGACGATGTACGGCGGGAACCTCGGTGCCGCGTGGTCGGACGCGGGCGTGCTGCTCTGCTGGCTGCTCGGGGCGCTCCTGGTGTCCTTCGTGGTCACGGCGCGGCAGACCCGCTCCCGCACGCTGCGTGACCTGCGCCCGAGCCTGATCGGGTAGCGGGGCGCCGCGGCGCGAGCGGGCGCTCGCGCGCGGGGCCGCGGGGCCGCCCGCGACATCGAGTGAGCAGAAGACG